>QNCH01000027.1 GCA_003645745.1 Candidatus Omnitrophota bacterium | reverse complement strand
GATAGAAACTCCTGAAGGCCCGAATATTGGTTTGATTGCTTCATTAACTACATTTGCGCGGATAAATACATTTGGTTTTATTGAAACCCCGTATAGTAAAGTTGTTAATGGCAGGGTTACAGATAAAATTGATTATTTAAGCGCGGATATTGAGGATAAGTATGTAATTGCCCAGGCTAATGCGCCTATAGATGAAAATGGTTATTTTTTGAATGATATAATTTCTTGCCGTTATAAGGGTGATTTTCCTAAGATGCGTAGGAATGATGTTGATTATATGGATGTGTCTCCTATGCAGCGTGTGAGTGTGGCAGCCGGTTTAATTCCATTTTTAGAACATGATGACGCGAATCGTGCTCTTATGGGTTCTAATATGCAGAGACAGGCAGTTCCTTTGCTGGAACCAGAGTCTCCTTTGGTTGGTACTGGTTTTGAGCAAAAAGTAGCTGTGGATACAGCATCAGTAATTGTTGCGCGTGATTCCGGAATTGTGAGGTATGTGGATGCAAATAAAATTGTGCTTAATAATACAACGTATCATTTGAAAAAATTTATGCGTTCAAATGCGTCAACAAGCATAAATCAAAGGCCATTAGTTAAAAATGGTCAAAAAATAAAAAAAGGCGATGTGATTGCTGATGG
Source organism: Candidatus Omnitrophota bacterium (assembly GCA_003645745.1). Classification (GTDB taxonomy): domain Bacteria; phylum Omnitrophota; class Gorgyraeia; order B26-G9; family B26-G9; genus B26-G9. The sequence goes on along the minus strand of QNCH01000027.1, from coordinate 11,498 downwards.
TGCTGCGACAAAAGATGGAGAATTAGCTTTAGGCAGAAATGTTTCGGTAGCTTTTATGCCATGGCGTGGGTATAATTTTGAAGATGCGATTTTAATCAGCGAAAAAGTAGTTAAGGAAGATATGTATACTTCAATACATATTGAGGAATTTGAGTGTGAGGCGCGCGATACTCGTTTGGGTAATGAAGACATTAGCTGTGATATTCCTAATGTGGGAGAAGAAACTTTAAAAAATCTTGCTGAAAATGGTATTATTCGGATTGGCGCAGAAGTTAAATCTGGGGATATCCTTGTTGGTAAGGTTACTCCTAAAACTGAAACTGAATTGTCTCCTGAAGAAAAATTGCTGCGTGCTATTTTTGGTGAAAAAGCTCAGGATGTAAAAGATACTTCTTTAACAGTGCCTCCAGGAGTGGAAGGTGTAGTAATTGATGTGCGTTCTTTTTCCCGCAAGGGCTTGAAAGGTAAATCTAAAGATGAAATTAGTGAGGAGTTAAAATTAATTGATAAAATTCGTAAATATTATAAGGAACAAATAAGTGAATTAAAAAAAGAGCGTAGCTCTAAACTCGCAAAATTACTTTTAGATAAAAAATTGGCAGTGAGTTTATTAACGGAAGATACAGGGAAAGTTATTGTAGCCGCTAATAAAATAGTAAAAAAGAATGATCTTAAGATGTTTGGGCACATAGATATGGACACGATTAAGATTGCCGGACATGAACAAGCAGGAGAAGAAATAAGGAAAATAATTTATGCTCTTGATCAGCAGATTGATGATGTAATGGATCTTGAACAGAGGGAAATTGATAAGATAAAAAGGGGCGATGAACTGCCTCCAGGAGTATTAAAAAAAGTAGTTGTTGTAGTCGCTAGTAAAAAGAAACTTTCTGTTGGAGATAAAATGGCTGGACGGCATGGTAATAAAGGTGTTATTGCCAGAATTTTGCCTGAAGAAGATATGCCTTTTTTGCCTGATGGAACTCCTGTAGAAATTGTATTAAATCCTTTGGGTGTGCCTTCACGTATGAATGTTGGCCAGGTTTTAGAGATGCATCTTGGATGGGCAGCAAAAGTTTTAGGTTTCAAATGTGCTACCTCTGTTTTTAGTGGCGCAAATGAAACTGAAATTAAACAAGCGCTTAGAGACGCAGGGTTGCCTGAAAGCGGAAAAATTGTTTTGCGTGATGGGTTGACTGGAGAGAAGTTTGATAAAGAGGTTTCTGTAGGCTATGTTTATATCATAAAATTGGCTCATTTAGTGGATGATAAAATTCATGCTCGTTCTATTGGCCCTTACTCGTTGGTAACACAGCAGCCTTTAGGGGGTAAAGCTCAATTTGGTGGACAACGTTTTGGAGAAATGGAAGTTTGGGCGCTTGAGGCATATGGGGCTGCTTTTACTTTGCAAGAGTTCTTAACAGTAAAGAGTGATGACGTTGTTGGCAGGACAAGGATGTATGAATCTATTGTTAAAGGGGAAAATGCTTTAAATCCCAGTACTCCTGAGTCGTTTAATGTTTTGGTAAAAGAATTGCAAAGTTTGGGATTGGATGTACAGGCAGAGATAAAACAGAATGATAAAGGGAAGGTCAAAAAGAAAAGTTTGTGATTAGGAATACGTAGTCATTTATTATTCCTTAAGAGAAAGGTGAAGAGATGGCAGTAGATGCAAATGCATTTGATGCTATATCAATAAAAATAGCTTCTGCAGAAGTAATCAGGCAATGGTCAAAAGGTGAGGTAAAAAAACCGGAAACAATTAATTACCGTACTCTTAAACCAGAGAAAGATGGATTGTTTTGTGAGCGTATATTTGGGCCTACTAAAGATTGGGAATGTAATTGCGGTAAATATAAGCGCATAAAATATAAGGGTATTATTTGTGACCGTTGTGGTGTTGAAATAACTCTTTCTAAGGTGCGCAGGGAAAGAATGGGGCATATTGAATTAGCTACTCCTGTTACTCATGTTTGGTTTTTTAAGGCTTTGCCTTCAAGAATGGGCGCAATTTTAAATTTAAGCCAGCGTGAATTGGAAAAAATTATTTATTATGAAGAATATGTTGTGCTTGATCCCGGAGATACTCCATTACATAAAATGGAATTACTTACTGAAGATAGGTATCAAGAATATATTAGCCGTTATGGCAGTAAATTTAAGGCAATGATGGGGGCTGAAGCAATCAGGACATTGCTTAAAGAAATAGACTTAAATAAATTATCGAAAACTACACATAAAGACTTATTAACTGCTAAAACAGAGACAAACAGGAAAAAATTTATTAAAGTTTTAAAAGTTGTTAATGCTTTTAAAAAATCAGGAAATAAGGCAGAATGGATGGTTCTTGATGCTGTTCCTGTAATTCCTCCAGATTTAAGGCCTCTTGTACCTTTAGAAGGAGGCAGGTTTGCTACAAGCGATTTGAATGATTTGTACCGTAGAGTAATTAACCGTAATAATAGATTAAAAAAATTAATTGAGTTAAATGCGCCTGATGTTATAGTGCGTAATGAAAAACGTATGCTTCAGGAAGCAGTTGACGCATTATTTGATAACGGCAGGCATGGGCATCCTGTGCTTGGGCCTGGAAACAGGCCGCTTAAGTCTTTAAGTGATATGCTTAAAGGCAAGCAGGGACGTTTTCGCCAGAATTTATTGGGTAAAAGAGTTGATTATTCAGGCCGTTCAGTTATTGTTGTTGGGCCTGAGTTGAAATTGCATCAATGTGGATTGCCTAAACGTATGGCTTTAGAATTGTTCGAACCTTTTATTATTAAAGAATTAAGAGCACGCGGACTTGTACATACGGTAAAAAGTGCGAAAAGAATGGTAGAACGTGCTAGGCTTGAAGTGTGGGATATATTGGAAGAAGTTATCAATGAACATCCTGTCTTGTTAAACCGTGCTCCGACTCTGCATCGTTTAGGTATTCAGGCCTTTGAACCTGTGTTAATTGAGGGGAAAGCCATTCGGCTGCATCCGTTGGTTTGTACAGCTTTTAATGCTGATTTTGACGGGGATCAGATGGCAGTGCATGTGCCTTTGTCTACAGAAGCGCAAATGGAATCACGTTTGCTTATGCTTTCTTCAAACAATATTTTTTCTCCTTCAAATGGCCGTCCAATTATTGCACCGAGTCAGGATATTGTATTAGGTTGTTATTATCTAACAGTAGAGAGAGAGAGTATCGCTGGCGGGTATTTGAGAACTTACGCGGATGCGGATGAAGCCATAACTGCTTATCAATGCGGTGAAGCGGATATTCATAGCCAGTGTAAATTGAGGATTGGCAATGAGATTATTGAAACTACTATTGGTAGAATAAGATTTAATCAGATTATTCCTCCTGGATTTGGTTTCATTAATAAAACAATGGCTAAAGCGGGCTTGAGCGGAATGATTATGGATATTTTTAAAAGGTTCGGCCAAGTTCGTACTGTAAGTTTACTTGATGATTTAAAAGAACTTGGTTTTGAGTACGCGACGTTAGCAGGTGTTTCTATTGCTATGGAAGATCTTTGTATTCCTGAAGGTAAGAAGAAGACGGTTAATGAGTCTATTCAAGAAGTGTCCCTTGTAGAAAAACAATATAAAAAGGGATTCCTTACTGATGGGGAACGTTATAATAAGATTATTGATATCTGGACACATACTACTGATACGATTGCAAATATGGTTTTTGAAGGCATGGATAAATTTAATTCTATTTTTATGATGGCTGATTCAGGGGCGCGAGGCTCAAAATTACAGATAAGGCAATTAGCAGGTATGCGCGGGCTTATGGCTAAGCCTTCCGGAGAAATTATCGAAAATCCGATTATTGCTAATTTCCGTGAAGGATTGACAGTATTAGAATTTTTTATTTCTACGCATGGCGCAAGAAAAGGCCTCGCAGATACAGCATTAAAAACAGCAGATGCAGGTTATTTGACCAGGAGACTTGTTGATGTGGCTCAAGATGTAATTATTAGTATGGATGATTGCCATACTTTGAATGGTATCACTATTTCAGCAATCACTGAAGGGGATGAAGTTGTCGTTAAGTTAAAGGAGCGTATTCCTGGCAGGATTGCGCTTGATAATGTTGTTGATATAGTTACAGATAAAATAATTGTTGCTGCGGGGGAAGAAATAAGTGAGGAAAAAGCAAAAAGAATTGAAGAATTAGGCATAGAGAAAATTAGAGTCAGGAGTGTATTGACTTGCCAGGCAAGGCATGGAGTTTGTATTAAATGTTATGGCCGTAATTTGGCAAATCAACGTATGGCTGAATTAGGCGAAACAGTAGGTATTCTTGCGGCTCAATCTATAGGAGAACCTGGTACTCAGCTAACAATGCGTACATTTCATATTGGCGGTACAGCTTCTAGGGTTGTAGCTCAGTCTTCTGTTAAAGTAAAGAAAACAGGCAAAATAAAATATCATAATCTAAGGACAGTTGTAACTAAAAATAATGAAATTGTTGTTTTAAATAGAAACGGCAGAGTGATTATTGAAAATGATATCCATAGAGAGATTGAATCGTATAATGTGCCTGTAGGTTCAAAAATGGAATTTTCTGATCACAAAAAAGTACAAAAAGGAGATGTCATTTTAAATTGGGATCCTTATAATTCTCCTATTTTAACTGAAGCAGCAGGTAAAGTGCGTTTTGAAGACATTAAAGAAGGTTTAACTATGCGGAAAGAAACAGATTCTTCTACTGGTTTAACTGACATGGTAATTATTGACCATAAGGCAGATTATCATCCGCAAATTATTATTTGTGACGCAAAAAACAATGTACTTGCTTTTTATACTATTCCTTTTGGAGCGCATATAGTTGTTAAGCATGGTAGTAGTGTTGACGCGGGCGCTCTTTTAGCTAAAATACCGCGAAAAATTACTAAAACAAAAGATATTACAGGAGGTTTGCCTAGAGTTGCTGAGATATTTGAGGCACGTAAGCCTAAAGATCCGGCAATTATTAGTGAAATAGATGGAATCGTTGATTTTGGCGAACCTAAAAAAGGACAGAGAAGGATAATTGTAACGAGTGCTTCTGGAATGAGTACAGAATATTTAATCCCGCCTGGAAAACATTTAAATGTTTATAAAGGCGATGCAGTTAATAGCGGGCAGGAACTTACCGATGGTTCTGTTGTACCACATCATATTTTAAAAGTTTCCGGAGTGCAGAAATTACAGGAGCATTTAGTTAATGAAATACAGGAAGTTTATCGTTTGCAAGGAGTGCAGATTAATGATAAACATATAGAAGTAATTGTCAAACAGATGCTCAGGAAAGTAAAGATAAGTGAAGTAGGAGATACTGATCTTTTACCTGGGGAGCAAGTAGATAAGTTAGTTTTAGAAGATGTAAATAACCGTATTATGCAGAAAAAAGGCAAGCCCGCAAAAGGGGATCCTTTACTTTTAGGAATTACCAAATCTTCTTTAAGCACTGAAAGTTTTATTTCTTCTGCTAGTTTCCAGGAAACTACACGAGTTTTAACTGAAGCCGCAGCAGGCGGTAAACGTGATGAATTACTAGGATTAAAGGAGAATGTGATTATGGGGCATTTAATCCCTGCGGGTACAGGGTTTGCTGCTTATCGGCGGATAAAAGTTGTACATAAAGAACAGCAAAAAGAAAAAGTAACCAATAATTCGTAAATAGCAGGGCAGTAATTTAAAACAGATATTCAGAGTAGTCATAAATAGGAGACAAAACAAAAATGCCAACAATTAGTCAATTAATCAGAAAAGGCAGGAAAAGAAGTAAAGTTAGTTCAAAATCTCGTGCTTTACAAAGTTGTCCTCAGCGTAGGGGAGTATGTTTGCAGGTACGTACAATGACACCTAAGAAGCCTAACTCTGCTTTGCGTAAAATTACCAGAGTAAGGCTTACTAATGGTATTGAAGTTACTGCGTATATACCAGGTGAAGGGCACAATTTACAGGAGCATTCAATAGTATTAATCAGGGGTGGCAGGGTTAAGGATTTGCCTGGAGTAAGATATCATATTGTGCGAGGCACACTTGATACTGCTGGTGTGGCAGACAGAAAGAAAAGCCGATCGTGTTACGGTACAAAAAGGCCGAAGAAGTAATTAAATTTAAGGAGGCAATATGCGGCGAAGGCGCGCAGTAAAGAGAACTGTACAACCAGATCCAAAGTATAAGGATAGAGTTGTTAGTAAGCTTGTTAATATGGTAATGCTTAAAGGTAAAAAATCTTTAGCAGAACGGATTGTATATAACGCGTTGAAATCAGTGGGAGAACAGACGGGTAAAGATCCCCTTGAAGTTTTTAAAAAAGCTATAGATAATGTGCGGCCTCTTTTGGAAGTTAAGCCGAGAAGAGTTGGCGGAGCTACTTATCAGGTACCTATAGAAGTTAAGCAGGATAGAGGGGTAATTATTGCTTTGCGTTGGCTGCGTAACTTTGCCCGCCAAAAAAAAGGCAGGCCAATGGAGCTGCGTTTGTCGCAGGAATTAATGGATGCTTACAAAGGAGAGGGCGCGGCAATTAAGAAAAGGTCAGATACTCATAAAATGGCAGAGTCAAATAAAGCTTTCGCGCATTACCGTTGGTGAAAATTAAAAAATTTGGGAATTAAAATTGAAACAGTACTTAGAAAAACAAAAAAATAAAAATATGTCCAGAAAATTTTCTTTACAAAAAAACCGAAATATTGGAATAATGGCGCATATTGATGCAGGTAAGACTACAACTACGGAAAGGATCCTCTATTATACAGGAAAAGTATATAAAATAGGTGAAGTAGACCATGGTACCGCAACAATGGATTGGATGGTTCAAGAGCAGGAAAGGGGAATTACTATTACCAGTGCTAGTACTGCCTGTTTCTGGCAAGACTGTTATATTAACATTATTGATACACCAGGACATGTTGATTTTACCGTGGAAGTCGAACGTTCTTTAAGAGTTTTAGATGGAACAATAATTGTTCTCTGTTCCGTTGGAGGGGTTGAAGCTCAAAGTGAAACTGTGTGGAGGCAGGCAAAACATTACAATGTGCCTTGTCTCGCTTATATTAATAAAATGGATAGAACAGGGGCTGATTTTTTTTCTATAGTAAAGCAAATGCGTGAAAAATTAGGCGCAAAAACTATTATTTTACAAATACCGTTAGGTTCAGAAGAGACTTTTAAAGGTGTTATTGATTTAATTACAATGCAGACAGTTGTTTTTACCGGGCAGGATAATTCTGAGCTTAAACGAGAGGCAATCCCTGAAAATTTTTTAGAAACAGCTAAAAAATATAGGGCAAAGATGATCGAAGAAATCGCAGAATATGACCCTGAAATAATGGATAAATTTATAAATAATCATGAGCTTGAAATTACAGATTTAAAGATGGCTGTGCGCAAGGGGACAGTGCAATATCATTATGTGCCTGTATTTTGCGGCTCAAGTTTACGTAATATTGGAGTACAGCTTTTATTAGATGGAATTTGTGATTATTTGCCCTGTCCTTTAGATGTTCCGCCTGTACAGGGAATTAATCCTTTAACAGAACAAAAAGTGCAGAGAATAACTAGTGATGATGAGTATTTTAGTGCTTTAGCTTTTAAGATAATGTCTGATACATATGTAGGAAAGTTAACTTTTTTTAGAGTTTATTCAGGGATATTGAAGTCAGGTGAATATGTTTATAACGCAAATAAAAGAATAAAACAGAAAATTGGCAAAATAGTTAAGATGCATGCTAATAAACAGGAGGTTGTTTCAGAAATTTTCGCAGGAGATATCGCGGCTGCAGTAGGGCTAAAGGATACTGTAACTGGAGATACAATTTGTGATTTTAACAATCCAATTGTTTTGGAAAATATTTGTTTCCCCGAGCCTGTTATTTCTTTAGCGATTGAATCAGCAACAAAGGCAGAACAGGATAAGTTATCATATGCTTTAAATAAGATTCAGGATGAAGACCCTTCGTTTAAGGCAAGTTATAATCAAGAAACAGGTCAGACAATTATTTCAGGTATGGGAGAATTACATCTGGAAGTTATTGTTGACAGGCTTTTGCGGGAATTTAAAGTTGAAGCAAGAGTTGGAACACCTCAGGTTGCATATAAAGAAACGATTACCAAATCGGTTAGTGTACGCGGCAAATATATTCAACAGACTGGTGGTAGGGGGCAATATGGAGATGTTGTTTTAGAAATATCAAAAGGTGAGAGAGGAACAGGTATAATCTTTAAAAATAAAATTAAATCAGGGGCAATTCCTAAGGAATATATTAAGTGTGTAAAAGAAGGGGTAGAAGCTGCCGCGCAAACAGGAATTTTAGGCGGTTATTCTTTAATTGATATTCAGGTAAAACTTGTTGATGGGGCATTTCATCCTGTTGATTCATCTGATTTGGCTTTTAGAATGGCAGGTTCAATTGCGTTTTCTGATGGTCTAAGAAAAGCTCATCCGGTTTTATTAGAACCAATAATGAATTTAGAAGTATTAGTCCCTATGCAATATTTAGGTGATGTGCTTGGTGATTTAGGCTCAAGAAGGACTAAGATTGAGAATATCTCTGAACGCAGTGATATTAAGGTTATTAAGGCTTTTGCACCTTTAGCAGAGATGTTTGGTTATGCAAATATAATAAGAAACTTGACACAAGGCAGAGGAACGTATACAATAGAGCCTTCATATTATGATGAGGTGCCAAAACGAATACAGGATTCAATAATTGGAAGTACATATTAAAAGGGGAGGTGCATAATGGCGAAGGAAAAATTTGAGAGAAATAAAACGCATATAAATATTGGTACAATAGGCCATGTGGACCATGGCAAAACAACATTAACATCAGCGATAACCAAGATCCTCTCTAGACATGGATTAGCAGACGCGAAGAATTATGATGAGATAGATAATGCTCCTGAAGAACGTGAGAGAGGAGTTACGATAAATGTACATCATGCTGAGTATGAGACAGAGTCCAGGCATTACGCGCATGTTGATTGTCCTGGGCATGCTGATTATATTAAGAATATGATTACTGGAGCTGCTCAGATGGATGGTTCTATATTAGTTGTTTCAGCGCCTGACGGCCCTATGCCTCAGACTAGGGAGCATATATTATTAGCTCGTCAGGTAGGAGTTCCTTCAATTGTAGTATTTATGAATAAAACAGATCAGGTTGATGATGAAGAGTTATTGGAATTAGTTGATCTTGAGATTCGTGATTTACTAAATAAGTATGAGTTTCCTGGAGATAAGACTCCGATAATTAAGGGAAGCGCTGTACAGGCTATGGAATGCGGTTGTGGTAAGGCTGATTGTGTGAAATGCAAGCCTATTCTTGATTTAATGAAAGCAGTTGATGAATTTGTTCCCGCGCCTAAACGTGATATAGATAAGCCTTTTTTAATGGCAGTAGAGGATGTATTTTCAATTACTGGGCGAGGTACAGTTGGCACAGGCAGAGTAGAGCGCGGTAAAGTTAAAGTAGGCGAAGAAGTCGAAGTTATTGGTATGAGGCCTGAGGTTAAGAAGACAGTTGTTACCGGGATAGAGATGTTTCGTAAGCTGTTGGACGAGGGTATGGCTGGAGATAATGTTGGTTTATTATTACGTGGAGTTGACAAGAAAGATTTAGAACGCGGCCAGGTAGTTGCAGCACCGAAGTCAATTACTCCACATACGAAGTTTAAAGCAGAAGTATATATATTAAGTAAGGAAGAAGGCGGCAGGCATACACCGTTTTTTAAGGGATATCGCCCTCAGTTTTATTTCAGGACTACAGATGTTACCGGTATAGTAAAATTGCCTGAAGGAGTAGAGATGGTAATGCCTGGAGATAATGTAGCAATGAGTGTTGAATTAATTGTTCCTATAGCCATGGAAAAGGAATTGAGATTTGCGATTCGTGAAGGCGGCAGGACAGTGGGCGCTGGAGTTATTTCTGAAATTATATAGTCAGCATAAGGAAAGGGTCTATTATTTATGAGGGATTTAATTACTATCGCTTGTAAAATTTGTAAAAGCAGAAATTATCATTCCACTAGGAATAAAAAGAAGCATCCTGATAAAGTGGAATTGAAAAAGTTTTGTCGCTCTTGTCGAAAACATACTTTACACAGGGAAACAAAATAAATGAGGAGAGGTTATCGTCACAGGAGCGTCGGTTAAAGGCAAACCAACGGTCTCCAAAACCGTGACTGTAGGTTCGATTCCTACCGCTCCTGCCAATTTTATATAATATAAAAATAAGGAACTATACGGAAAACAAAAGTAGTCAGGGTTAAAGATGGTAAAAATAAAAAATTTTATTTTGAATGTCAAAGCGGAGATGCTAAAAGTTTCCTGGCCGTCTAAAGATGAATTATTAAATTCAACTTCAGTGATTATTGTTGCGACATTACTTTTAGGTACGTTTGTTGGCCTAATAGATTTATTGTATACGTTTATGATGGGGATAATAATTAGGTAAGCAATGGCTAAACATTGGTATGTAGTTCATACTCAAACAGGGCATGAAGAACGTGTGAAATCAATTCTGGAAAAAAGGATTCAGGATTTTAACAATAAGGATCTGATCTCTCAGATTTTTATTCCTACAGAAAAAGTTTCAGAAGTCCGTAGTGGTAAAAGAAGGATAATGGAAAGAAAATTTTTTCCAGGGTATTTATTGATTGAGATGGATTTAACGGATCAAGTTTGGTATTGTATCAAAAATACACAGGGGATTACAGGTTTTATTGGGCCAGGTTCAAGGCCGCAGGCTTTACGGGATGAAGAAGTCGCGAGTATTCTGAAACAGGCTGAGGACAGTAAAGAAAAGCCAATTCCTAAGGTGATTTTTACTATAGGGGAATCTGTGAAAATAATTGAAGGTCCTTTTACAAATTTTAATGGAGACATTAAGGAAGTTTATCCTAATAAAGGAAAAATTAAAGTGATGGTTTCAATTTTTGGCAGATCAACCCCAGTAGATTTAGAAAATTGGCAAGTAGAGAAGGTATAAAATGGCAAAACAGATTAAAGTTAAGATCAAATTACAAATTCCGGCAGGACAGGCAAATCCTGCGCCTCCTGTGGGACCGGCTTTGGGGCAGCATGGCGTTAATATTATGGATTTTTGTAAAAAATTTAATGATGCTACAAAGGCTAAACAGGGATTAATTATTCCTGTGGTTTTAAGTGTTTATGACGATAGGTCATTTACGTTTATTTTAAAAAGTCCTCCTTCATCAATACTTTTGAAAAAAGCGGCAAATTTAGCTAAAGGTTCAGGTGTGCCGAATAAAGAGAAGGTAGGTAGTGTAACTTCTAAACAGGTAGAAGAGATTGCAAAGACAAAGATGAATGATTTAAATGCTTCTGATTTACAAAAAGCAGTGAGGATTATTGCCGGCACAGCAAGAAGTATGGGAATTGAAATAAAGGAATAGTTACCAATGAAAAAGCTGAGTAAAAGAGTTAAAAGTTTTAGTGAGTTTTTTGAAAAAGATAATTTTTATACATTGGAGCAATCTATTATAAT
>QNCH01000026.1 GCA_003645745.1 Candidatus Omnitrophota bacterium | reverse complement strand
TGAATTTAACAATAATCAAAAGATACCAGGCATGATAAATCATTCCCCTACAGGTATGGGAAAAAGTGATCTACTCAAACCTATTACGTTTGAGTATAACTACGTTGCCCCCTACTTCCTTCATTTTTTTATCCTCCTATGGACAATAATGTCCCAAGTTGATACACAATAAAAGATGCCCCCCATGCCAAAACTGTGGTCCAAAAGATAAGAAACAACAGCCATTTTAGCTTTGAACCTGATTCTCTAAAAAATACTGCTATTGCAACAACACAAGGCAAATAAATCAAAGAAAAAATCATAAATACCATTGCTTTAAGCGGACTCCATGCCTTATCTTTTTGCAAAGATTCCCGCAATGAACCAGGCTCTTCAGCGTCAACCTCTCCCAGAGAATAAATTGTGCCAAATGTAGTTACCACAACTTCTTTTGCCGCAAACCCAGCCAAAAGAGCAATCCCGCTTCTGCCATCTAAGCCAATTGGCCGCATCAAAGGTTCAATAAAATTGCCAATTTTCCCCGCATAACTCTGTTCTAATTGCACAGCAGCAATTTCTCCTTCAGTCATCTTTGGCTCAGTCAAAGAATTTCCTTTTGGCCCTGAATATTGTGGAAAAGTAAATCCTGCCCAGATAACAATAGAAACCATCACAATAACTGTGCCGGCTTTTTTAACATATAACCAACCTCTCTCCCACATTTTAAGCAATAACCCCTTAATCGTAGGAAGCCTGTATGGAGGCAGCTCCATTACAAAATGAGACGTTTCTCCTTTAAACACAAATTTTCTTAAAACCCAGGCTGAACATAAAGCAATAACTACACTTAAAAAATACATGAAAAACATTATATTCGCGCCATACTCCTGAGGAAAAAACGCGCTAATAAAAAGTGCGAATATTGGCAATTTTGCCCCGCAAATCATAAATGGCGTAACCATCATTGTAATCATTCGATCACGTTTATTTTCTAAGGTGCGTGATGCCATAATTCCCGGAACAGCACAACCATTTGTTGAGATCATCATTGGTAAAAAAGATTTTCCATGCAAACCGAACCTACTCATTAATTTATCCATTACAAACGCGGCACGCGCCATATAACCACTGTCCTCAAAAAAAGCAATCGCGAAAAACATAAACAAAACTAATGGGAAAAATCCTAATACACCGCCAACACCGCCAATAATGCCATCTACAACAAATGATTGTAATAATCCCTGAGGGATTACTTCTGCCGCGAACGCCCCCATTAATTCAAATGCCTTTTCAAATAATGAAACCAAAGGCCCTGAAAAAGTAAAAGTAAATTTAAAAATTGCATACATTACTAAAGCAAAAAGAGGTATCCCAAAAACTCTGTTTAATACAATTTTATCTATTTCGTCTGAAATACTATGCCTCTGTTCTACTGACTGGTTTAAAGATTGAGTGCATACTCCGCTCACAAAGCCGTAACGCCTGTCCGCGATTATACTCTCAGGTGCATCTCCAAAATGCAGCTCTAAGTGATGCCTGCTTTTTTCATTCTGCAATAGTAACTGCACACCAAAAGAAGACTTCTTAATAATATCAATAACAAACAAATCTTCTTCAAGTAATTTAATAATTAGCCAACGCATCGGATAAATTTTCAATAATTGTTTGTCCTTAACAATTATGTGTTCCAATTTGGCCATTTCCTGCTGAATCTCTAAACCATAATTTACTTTTACCTGATGATTGTATATTTTATTTTCATACATCTTAACTAATACATCTAAAAGTTTTTCTGTGCCAATATTCTTATTACCTACTGTAGGCACAATAGGAATGCCAGCCAGTTTAGACAGTTTCTGAAAATCAATATCCTGTCCATTTTTCTGTGCTACGTCGCTCATATTCATTGCAATTACTATAGGCACATTTAATTCTATAAGCTGGGTTGTAAAATACAAATTTCTTTCTAAATTTGAAGCATCAACAATATTTACAATCAGCTCAGGTTTACTCTCAACAATAAACCGGCGCGCTACTGCCTCATCTTCTGAATATGCCGACAAACTATATGTCCCAGGTAAATCAACAACATTAATTTCATAATCATGATAAACAAGTGTTCCTTCTTTTTTTTCAACAGTTACTCCTGGATAATTTCCTATATGCTGCCTAGCGCCAGTTAAATTATTAAAAATTGTAGATTTGCCTGAATTAGGATTGCCGGCTAAAGCAATAGTAATCTTTTTCATCAATTTCCTCCTTAAATTTTTACTGTAATCGTTGAATCAATGGAGTACCACCGTTACCCCATTCTTATACTCAAACGTAATTGGTTTGTAATTTTATGACGTCCCTCTGCACTGCATCTTGAAACGTTCATCATTGACCAAACCTCAACGTAACGAGCTGCGCCTGCGGTTTGTATTAAATCAGAACGTTCCAATATAGGGCACAGGAAAACACCTAAATTTTGCAAACCTATTACGTTTGAGTATATTACAGCTCAACATAAATATTAACTGCTTCTTGTTTACGTAAGCTTAAGTGATAACCGCGCACCATTATTTCAATAGGATCGCCTAAAGGAGCAACCCGCTCTACCTTTATATCTACCCCATTAATAATACCCATATCAAGAATCTTCCGTTTTAATAATCCCGCTCCAGCTACCTTTACAACCTTAGCTTGATCACCTGGACTTAACTGTGATAAGGTTTTCTCTGCCATTTTAATACTCCTTTTTTTGTTAGACAAACCTAACTTTAAGTTTAAAAAATTTTTATTTTTTACTTTTAACGATATGTGTTTTACAGTTAAATCTACATCCTGTTTCATAGTATTGATCAAAACTTTTAAGCCACTGCGGCCTTGTGCCTTCAGGACAAGTTTCTACAAACTTAATAAACTTCGTTAATTTTTCAAAAGTTTGAGTACTTATAGAATGTTCTATTTTACAGGCATCTTGTTCAGCTATACGCAGGTCAATTTTTAATACTTCTCCCAAAAATTTTGTCAGCAAATTATGCCGTTTTTGCGTTTCTCTGGCTATTTTTGCCCCTTCCAAAGTAAGTTCCACATAACCATACGGCTCATGCACAACAAGATTATAACGCGAAAGCATATTCAGCGCTCCTGTTACACTTGGCTTTTTCACCCGCATCATCTGGCTGATATCAGTTACCTTGACTATACCTCGTTTATGTTTTAATAAAGCAATAACTTCAAGATAATCTTCCATATTGGAACTTATTTTTTTAACATCTTTCTTCTTCATTTAGCCCTAATTTTTAAAAAATAACTTTTGTTAGCCAATCCTAACAAAAATTATCCAATTTATCAAGCATTTTTTTTACAATAAAAAAAGCAGGTATTGCCTAATCGCAAATACCTGCTTTTTCCATTAAACTTAATATTCTTTACTAATAAAAAACTAACGTTTTGTCCACTGAAAGCGTGCTCTAGCGCCTTTTTGCCCATATTTCTTACGTTCCTTCATTCTTGAATCTCTGGTAAGAAAATGAGACTTCTTTAAAATTTGTTTAAAAGACTCATCTTGTTTAACTAATGCCCTGGCAATACCATGACAAATAGCTCCAGCCTGTCCAGACAAACCTCCACCACGCACATTAGCAGAAATATTTAATTTATCTAAACAATTTGTTACCACTAAAGGCTGCTGAATCAACATCCGCAAAACTTCTCTGTTAAAATAAACAGCTAATAAACGCTTATTAACCATAAATTTCCCATCACCAGGTTCAAGAGACACTCTGGCAACAGCTCTCTTCCTTCTACCAGTAGCGCTATATCTTACTTTATCAACCAAAACAATCCCCTCCACTATATCTTTAATAACTCCTGCGGTTTCTGAGCACTATGCTTATGTTCTTTACCTGCATAAACTTTTAATTTTCTTAATAAACTTCTGCCCAAAGAATTATGCGGCAACATACCTCGCACAGCATGTTTAATTACTTCTTCAGGCTTCTTCTTAAGCATAGTTTCTAAAGTAAATTCTTTCTGCCCTCTGGAATAACCTGAATAAGTTTGATATTTTTTATCTTTTATTTTATTTCCTGTAACATGTATTTTTGCGGCATTTATCACAATTATTTCATCAGCCATATCTACATGCGGCGTAAACTCAGGCTTTGTCTTACCCCGTAGCAAAGAAGCAATCCCTGTTGCTAACCTTCCTAAAATCTTACCCTGAGCATCAATTACATACCAATTTCTTCGCACATCTTTTGTTTTCTGCATAAACGTATTCATTTTTGTCTTCTTCTTTTTTAATAAATCTTTAATTTGCCAGATAAAATACCTCATTTATAGCATAAGTTCTAGTATTATACTATACGTTTAGTGATTATGTCAAGTTTTTTTACAATTTTTGTGTAATCGGTGACTGAAGCGGGGGGAGCCATAAACTTATCATTTTAATATAATTCAATTTTTCAAAGTAGATTCCCGCTAAAAAATTGCGGGAAGACAGTGAGAGGCAGCATCTTATTGTCTATCCTGCCGTTTGTCATCTCCCAATTTTTGTCATTCCCGCAATGTTTTTAGCGGGAATCCATAACTGAAACCCCACTTTAGTCACCGATTACATTTTTGTCAAGGCAAAATGAAAATGTCACATTTTAACCATTTATTAAAGCCAATTCTTTAGTATTTTTCCCTATTAACAAAGTATTACCCAGCAATCAAATAAAAAACCGTTGTTAAATGCTTATATCTGTTATATTTTCTACCCAATTTTAATAATAATTTATCTATTTCCCGAAAATCAAATCCAAAATGAGTTCCATATCCATTCTCTGCCATCCTATACTTAGTAATATTTTTGTTAAAAATAAGTGACGCAAGATAATGTAAATGCAAGCTTCTCAGTTTCCCTTTTGTATAATTTAATTCAGCCATATTATAATTATAAAATAAAACTTTTATCACAAATTTTAATACGCCCCAAAAACCAACTTCAATCGGCACAGTAATCAATGCGTAACCGCCTTTTTCCACCATCTTCAATATATTTTGCAAAGCAATTTCTACGTTACCCACATGCTCTAATGTTTCAAAACAAGTAACCAATGAATATTGTTGATAATTATTTTGAATTGTTTTTGATTCATCATCTACAGATTGCTGCTGGAAAAATTTATGGTTAAGATCAAAATAAAAAAATTCTAGATTAGCATAATTATTACGAGCTATTGCTAAATTTTCCTGACAAAAATCATACCCCGTAACTAGATCGATGTTGTATTTTTTAGCAATACGATTAGTCAGATACGCGTTACTACAGCCAATATCAGCATATGTAGTTTTATTTTTAATTTTATCCAAATAATAAAAAATCTTTCTCAACCGTTGTCTATGAGGATAATTTTTAAAAAAATTATTTTTATAAGTTATTGAATGGTCAATAGCCATAATCTTAATATCATCAACAAACTATGGAAAAATATGCGTAGGCAAAGCTTCTTTATTTTTTAACTCTTCCTGCGCGTATTCAGCAGCAAAACGGGATACAAATTTACCAACTCTTACTCTGTATAACTTTTTCTTTTTTGCCTTAAGGCTGGTCATATAGCTTTCATAACCCTTATTTTTCAAATCTTTACATAATTTTAAAGCATTTTTTTTACTAGTAAAACATCCTACCTGAATTGTAAAAAAATTTCCTTCAGACAAATACATACTTGCTAATTCAGTTTCAAGGCTTTGCGGGTATTTTTTCTTTAATAAACTAAAATAATATTCTGAGTTAACCCAATCACTTTTTTTTTGATAAGCTTTGCCTAATTTAAAATAAACAGCAGATAAATAATCTTCATTCTTCTTATATTTAGTAAGCAACTGTTTATAAATGCTGATTGCTTTATCAAAAGAGTATTCCATAAAATAAGTATCTGCAATGCCGAGATAGATTTCTATTGCCAAATCTGAATCTGCTTTACGTAATCCTTTTTTTAAAACATCCCTTGCCTGAGCATAGTCTTGCAAATGTATTAAACACACACCCTGCAAATAAAAAATTTCCGCAATAGAATTTTTACCTGCATTATGCTCTAATTTAGAACATAAATTATATGCCTTTTGATAATTACCATTCAGCAGAAAAGGAACCACCTCATCTACAGCTTTAGTATATGTATAAGCAAACACATTATGGCAAAACACAATACTTAACAAAAAACAATTAACCGCAATTTTAAAATTTTTACCCATACCTTCACTCAAACTCCTTCTACGAGAACTATACTCAAATGTAATAGGTTTGCAAAATTTAAGCGTTTCCCTGTGCCCTAAATTAAAACGCTCTGACCATTGGCCAAACTTATTACGTTTGAGTATATACATTTATTTCATTATGTAATTGTTTTTGAAAATTTAAAAGTATCTGATGCCTTTGTTTTTTTAGCGCATCAGATACATTATCAACAAGTTCCGCGCACTTTGTGTGCGGACGTTGAGAATATTTAAATATATACGCTGCCGCAAACTTTACTTGTTTAAAAATCTCAAAAGTATCCGCGAAATCCTGTTCTGTTTCTGAAGGGAAACCCACCATTACATCTGTAGTTAAACGCAAATTTGGAACTATTTCGCGCGCGTTATTAATTAATTTAAGATATTGTTTTTGCGTATAACCGCGATTCATTAACTTTAATATTCTATCAGAACCTGACTGTACTGGCAAATGTAAAAATTTCTTTAATTTCGGCAAATCACGCATCGCGTAAAAAAGCTCTAATCCAGCATCCTTTGGATGAGCGGTAACAAAGTCAAAACTTTTTATGCCCTTAAGATCATTAACCATTTGCAGCAAATCAACAAACTTAGTATTATTTTTCCCGATATAAGAATTAACATTTTGGCCAAGCAAAGTAATTTCAGTAATCCCCCTACACACAAAATCCTTAATCTCTGAAATAATATTAGCTGCGGCACGGCTGCGTTCCCTGCCCCGGCAATAAGGCACAATACAATAAGAGCAGAAATTATTACACCCTTCCATAATAATCACATTAGCACCGGTTGCGCCTGAGAGATAATTAGTATTATAGACAAAATCCTGGCGTATAACCTTATCTACAGCAAGACAATGCTGATTTTGTATTCGCGCTTTATTAATCAGCTCGGGGATATCCCCAATATTATTTGGGCCTGCAATAAAATCCAAACAAGGAGCTTTTTGAAAAGCTTTCTTCTGATAATTCTGCGCCATACAACCAATAAGCCCAATTATAGGTTTACCTGTTTTCTCTTTTGTTTTTTTTAAAGGCCCAATCGCTGACCAAACTCTATTTTCCGCGTGTTGGCGCACACTACAGCCATTAAACAAAACTATATCTGCCTTTTTTGCTGTGTCAACAAGCGTATAGCCTTTTTGCAGCAAAAGCCCAATAATTATCTCGCTGTCGCGAAAATTCATTTGGCATCCGAAAGTTTTAATGAAAAACTTCATAGAAGCACCCCCAAACATTTTGGATATATACTCAAACGCTATCTTTATTTGCTACCGATAACTAATTATCTAACTACGTCACATATTTCTGTCATATTTCCATCCCATATTTCCATCACGCGTATTTCACATACGTCCCATATTTCACATATTTCATTTCAATTCAATGGCTCCTCAGAAAATATCCTTTTTATGGCATCCTCTTTATGCGGAATAAAATCTAATCCATACAGCTCTTTAAGCGCTTTTGCGAATACATCTATTGGAAACTCATATTTCTTAGAACCATCAGGAAACCCGCGCATAGGCATATACCTGTTACATCTATCCTGAACATCCATAGTTCTGTCCTGCTCATAAAATGAATATTTATGCTGTTTCACAAGTTCATTCATCGCGCCAATGGTTCTGCGGTTTTTAGTTTTTCCAAAATTCATTTCGCAGCGGCATACTTCCATTATTTTTGATACAGCATCACTGCTCACACCCTCAACATAAAGCGCCTTGCCTAATCCTTTTTCAAATATTTCCGAGAACCGCTCTCTGATCGCTTTTCGAGAGAGATTCGAAACACAAAACGAAAACAAAGTTTGAGTCTCAACAAATATTACCTGCTTTTTCCGAGCAAGGATAAAAACATGAGCATACCACTCTTGAAATACATCTGTTGACTTACCATCCATCACTAAATCAGCGGGTTTTATTCCGAGTTCTTTTTGTAATTTTTGGGTAATACGGATAACTGGCATAATCTATTCCTGAATTAATTACGTTTGGGGATATATTGTCCTCATTTATTTAACGTCTCAATAATGCCCTTAAAACTTTCAAGCCCTGCTTCGATGTTCTCAATAATCTCTGTTGCCAGTTCATCCGGGTCAGGCAGATTATCAAGATCGGTTAAGCTTTTATCTTTGAGCCAGAAGATATCGAGGCTTGTTTTATCTCTGGCAACAATACCATCATAAGAAAACTTGCGCCAGCAGCCTTCGGTATTTTTCTCTGACCATGTTTCTTTACGCTTATGCTTATTGGCGGGATTGTAGCAAGCGATGAAATCTTTCAAATCATCATATTTCAGTGTATTCTTCTTTAGCGTGAAATGCATATTTGTTCTAAAATCGTAAATCCATACTTCTTTTGTCTGGTGCGCTTTACTTGCTGGCCGGTTATCGAAAAAAATTACATTTGCTTTAACACCCTGCTTATAAAATATCCCTGTAGGCAGGCGCAAGATAGTATGTAAATTTGTTGTTTCAAGTAAATTTTTGCGTACAGTCTCACCTGCCCCGCCTTCAAAAAGAACATTGTCCGGCACAACCACCGCAGCTTTACCATCAACCTTTAACATTGTATGAATATGCTGAACAAAATTGAGCTGTTTGTTCGATGTAGTGGTCCAGAAATCCTGACGGTTATAGACCAAATCTTCTGACTCCTGCACACCCTCTTCATTGGTAAAGGTCATACTGCTTTTTTTGCCAAATGGCGGATTAGTTAACACATAATCAAATCTTTCTCCTGAATCAGCGATTAAAGCATCCGTGCGCTCAACTGGCGCAACATTATCCAAATCGCCAATGTTGTGAAGAAACAAGTTCATTAAACACATACGCGCGGTATTCGGAACAATTTCCCAGCCTTTGATTGTTTTATATTTTAAAAATTGAAGCTGGCCTTTATTGAGCTGGTAATTTTTTTTATTAGTTAAAAAATCATATACAGCCAAGAAAAATCCGCCTGTCCCGCATGCCGGGTCAGCAATCTTCTTTTCTGGTTCAGGCCTGATGCATTCCACCATAGCTTTGATTAACGCACGCGGAGTAAAGTACTGGCCAGCGCCGCTTTTAGTGTCTTCCGCGTTTTTGGCTAATAAGCCTTCATACAAATCACCTTTTACATCCGCTCCAAGCGTAACCCATTTTTCCTGATCAATCATTTGCACAATGCGATAAAGCTTGGCCGGATCCTGAATCTTGTTCTGTGACTTAGCAAAAATTTTACCAAGCATACCGGTTTTCTGACTCAAGTCACGAAGAAGTGTTATATAATGAGTTTCCAGTTCCACTCCTCTTTTGCTTCTTAGAGTTTCCCATTCATATTTCTTTGGAATGCCAATCTTGCGATTGTATGGCGGTTTCGAATATTCATCTGCCATCTTTAAAAATAGCAGATAGGTAAGCTGTTCGAGATAGTCACCGTATCCAATTCCGTCATCCCTTAATACCTTACAAAACGACCATACTTTTGAAATTAATGAATTTGTCATATCACTTTCCTTTATCTTTTACTGATTCCCCCAACAAATAATATTCATGCAACTTTTTCTTAAGAAC
Source organism: Candidatus Omnitrophota bacterium (assembly GCA_003645745.1). Lineage (GTDB taxonomy): Bacteria > Omnitrophota > Gorgyraeia > B26-G9 > B26-G9 > B26-G9. The sequence continues at coordinate 2,545 of QNCH01000026.1, read as the reverse complement.
CTTTTTGGGTATTAGCTTGGTTTTATACTCAGAAACCATGGCAGGAGAAAGACTACGGCTGAGCGCGTATTTCACCACCTCATCGTCTTTTGACTTACAAAGGATTATGCCCACACTGGGATTCTCTTTAGATTTTTTGACCTTTCTATCAAGCGCCTCAAGATAAAAGTTCAGTTTCCCCAAATATTCAGGCTTAAAATCGTCAATCTTAAGCTCAATCATCACCAGACAGCGTAATCCCCTATGGAAGAAAAGCAGATCAACAAAGTAGTCGTTTTTGCCTACTTGCAAACGATATTCTTGTCCAACAAAAGTAAAATCCTTACCAAATTCCAAAATAAAATTCCGTAAATTAGTCACGATACTCTTTTGCAAATCAGTTTCGCTATGAATTTCAGGCAAGTTTAAAAAATCAAGTACATAGGTATCCTTAAACACATCAACCGCGTCACGCTGAATTTGTGTCAGCGCTGGTAACACTTTTTTCTTTGAAATCATTGCCCGCTCATAATAACCGCTGTCAATCTGGCGTTCCAATTCACGGACAGAATATCTCTCTTTGGCTGCAAGACGAATGTAAAATTCTTTTTCTTCGATTGTCTTTGATTTGGAAAGTATATGTAAATGGCTTGACCATCCTAATTCTCTCAACAGTGTTGAGAGTTTTGGATATTTGCTATAGGCCTCGTAAAACTGTTTCATGCGCCAGAGATTTTGAGTGGAATAGCCTGTTGAATCCGGCAGAATTTTTCGCAGATATACGGCAAGCTTATCTACCACGCCTTTCCCCCACTTTTCTTTTTCGACTCTATCGCTGATATAACACACAACCTGCCAATAAAGTCCAATCAACTCTCGATTAACACTGCGCAAAGCATTAAAGCGAGCTTTTTTGATTAACTGAACAACTTCTGCAAACTGACTGTCAAATGACTTAATAATCTTCATAGATTACCTCTTCCTTTTCCGTGTATTCTCCAAGACTTCCCGTTCTGCCTTAATCTTTTCTAACAACGCCTTAGCTGAATTTTCTCCGCTGATGAGTTCCGGGTTATTCCTGCGCCACTCTTCGGTCAGCTTTCCTTCAAAGGCTTGTTTTAAAATACTCTGACGTAAGGCTTCAGCCTGATTTAAGCTATTTTCAATTGTTTCTTCCATCTTGTCGGAGACAGAAAAGCGAGATTCGATTTCAGCAACAATTTTATTTCTATCAATATCAGAAATAGGTAAATTTGTTTTTATTCCAAATAAATTTGACTTAGTTATAGCTTTAAACGTCGTACCTGTTCCCCTTTTATCCATTTCATGTTTAAGGGTTTGTAGCAAATAAAAAATAAACTTTGACTCAACCAAATCTTTTGTTTTAAAACCCGCCAACCCTCTTCCTAATGCACACTTATCAGGAGCTAAATTAACAGGGCCAATAGGAGCCCTGATTGACAACAATACATCGTTTTTGTTAACACTCTTTGTATAACTCGTTGTCCAAGTGTCAGCGTCAGCATAAAGATCAGTAAATTCTCTTTTCCCTTGAAAAAAAGGCAATCCTTCTCCGTGATTGTTATAGAATTCAGATTTTGGAGATTGTCCCATTGTGATAGAAAACTCTTCTTCTATATTTGTATTTACAACTTTAGATTCGAAACTACACAATTTCCCCTCAAACGCATATTTCAAAACAGATTGGCGATAAATTTTAAGCTGGCCTTTAGCTTTTTGGAGATTATCAATGGCATTGTCGAGATCGGAGAAAAGTTGTTCGAGGATAGAAACAACTTGAGTTTGTTCAGGTGGTGGAGCAATGGGCAACAATATTTTGGCAAGATTTTTCATGGATATCCTTTTACGGGTAGTCCCACTCTTATATTTTTCTATTTCTGCACGTATTTGGGGAGAATTAACAAGATGTAGTAAAAAATGACTGTTTGATTTCTCTGTATTTGGTCTTACAACACAAATATCAACGACAGTAACATACCGATTCAGTTCTCTTAATGGGAAAAGGCATGCGCGACCTAACGGATCAGGCAATCTTGCAATAAGCAAATCGCCTTTATTTAAAAATGTGCAATTTAAAGCTTTTGCTTTTTCTTTTGTTAAAAATCGTTCAGACTTATTTTTGAAATAGCCGTCACCTATATCTGCTAATTGAATCAGTCTGACCTCACCGTTTGGATCTTGATCTTTACTTTCAACCCAATCTCCATCGCAAAACACTCCATTTGCTGATATCACATCAGATATGTTGCATTCTGCCCATTCTTTTGGTACAGTTAATTCACTCATATTTTTACGCCACCAATACCTCATTCAATTCTTCAATCAGCTTGTCGGTTTGATCACTGAAAAGCTGATGAAGTTTACCTAACCCACCACGTTCGCCAAAAGGCGAAAGGTCAAAATCATCTTTTTCAATATGAAATGATGTGGCAATATGGTCACGAATCATATAGAGCCACTCCATCTGCTCCTTATTAAAATGCTTATGCCCTGTTTGGGCTTGCACAACCCAGTCGCGGAAATTACGCCGGGCAATTGTATCGTA
>QNCH01000025.1 GCA_003645745.1 Candidatus Omnitrophota bacterium | reverse complement strand
GAACGTTTCAATCTACAGCACAGGGAAACGCCTAAATTTTACAAACCAATTGCGTTTGAGTATAACCAGACGATATTTTACCACACTACAAAAATTTGTCAATGGAGAGACTACAGTTTTTATTTCAAAATTCATGGCTCATGCTAAAATGAAAACGGCCACGGGAATCACCTTTTTTAGGATTTAACGCGTACCCATAATCCAACCTAATTGGGCCTAACGGAGTCTTAACTCTTACTCCTGAACCAATGCTGGCTTTTAATTTTAACGAGTCCCAATTAAAATCAGACGGTTTTTGCCACACATTGCCAATATCATAAAAAAAAGCCCATTTTAAATTTTTGATAATTATATATATATACTCGGCATTAAAAACAAACATCATTCTACCGCCAACATAGTCTCCATTTTCGCCCCTGGGGCCAACTTCCCTTTCCTTATATCCGCGAATAGTATTTGCTCCGCCAACATAAAATTTTTCATAAATAGGGATATATTCAGTATCAGCATAAGAATCTACAAAACCTCCTCTAAATTTTATCTCAAAAACTGATTTCTTTGTTACTGGAAAATATTTACTATTTTTAGTATAATATTTAACAAAATCCTTATCTCCACCTAAAATACCGCCTCCAACCTCACAGGATAACAAATCATAAACACCGGTTGTTGCATTATAAATATTATTACGTGTATCATAAATGATTTCATTAGTTAAACTACTAATATAATTTTTACCTTCCTCAAGCCTGATATCACTACTTGCCTGATCACTGAGTTCTGAAATACGCACTCCTTCATATTTATAGGTTAACTTGCTTTGCCAATATTCACCAACTTCTTTACCGACAAAGACATTCCCGCCAATCCTGCGTTCATCATATTCATCCCAATCTTTTGTCCTGTTATAAATATTACCCCCCACACTTAAAGGATACCCTAAACACCATGGTTCTATAAAACCTAGCTCATAATCTTTTTTATCCGCGCCAAATTCCATATGCATACGCAATTTTTGCCCGCCGCCAGTAAATGTCGGAAAGTTAAACAGATCAAAATTCCTTTGGGTCAGATCAACAAAACCAATAAACTTATCAATTGAACTATAACCAGCGCCAAAACTAAATTCGCCTGTTTTACTTTCATTGACAAACACATCAAGGTCATATTTATCTGGAAGAATAGTTGGTTTCTCAGGAGTATTAAAAGCAACTTCCTCAAAATATCCTAAATTATAAAGCCGCTGACTACTCCTGCGCATTTTTTCACCATTATACCTATCTCCCGGGCATAAACGCATCTCTCTGCGGATAACTACATCTTTAGTACGGATATTCCCTGTTATATTAACTTTATTTACGTAAGCAACAGTTCCCTCAACCACATCATAAGTTACATCTATATAACCTGTTTGTGCATTAAGTATAGTATCAGCCTTAACTGAAGAAGCCATATAACCACGGTCAAAATAGTAATTTTGAATTTCAGTTAAATCACGCTGCATTTGCTCTCTACGGTATATCGCAGCTTTCTTCATCTCAAAATTACTTTCTAATTCAGCGTCATCAACTATAGTATTACCATTAATCAGCACCTGTCCTGTATAATATTGTTTGCCTTCCTGTATTTCAAAACTAACAAACATTTTTGTTCTTTCCTGATCATAATCAACAATTGTCTTAACCGCGACATCAGCAAACCCTTGTGTTTGGTAAAACGCGATTAATCTTTCTTTATCATCTGCGCACACTTCTTCTTTATAAAAACCAGAAACAAATAATGTTTTTTTTCTCGTTTTAATTAATTTTAAAAGCTGTTTATCTGAATAAGTATTATTCCCATTAAAAATAATTTTTCGAATTCTTATTCTTTTGTTTTCATTAATATCAATTATTACCTCAACTTTACTATCCTTTTCTTTTATTTCATAATCTATAACTGCCAGAGCATAACCTTTTTCATAATAAAACTTTTTTAACTCTTCTATACCTTCTTTTAATTTAAATTGATTAAAAATTTCTTTAGTTTTTACTCCAATTTTAGAAAGTAATTTTTTAGTTTTGATTTTTCTATTTCCTTTAAAAATCATTTTTTCCAAAACAGGTTTTTCTGTAATAGTAAAAATTACCCTTACACTCCCTTCTTCTATATCCTCAACATCAGCTTTAACATCATTAAATAGGCCTAAAGCATAAAGCCTTTTAATGTCATCGCTTAAAACTACAGATGAATAGTCCAGCCCTACGCTACTTTTAACATTAGAAACAATTAACTGTTCACTAACAATTTTATTATTTTCAACAATAATTTCTTTAATTACGCGTTTATTTTGTTGGGAAAACACACTATTTATAAAAACAAATAGCAATATTATTGTATAGAATATATATTTTTTCATAATTCACTATTCTTTTCTCCTGAAAGATCTTCAAACCTACTGAACTCTTTTAAAAATATCATTTTTTTAGTGCCAACAGGGCCATTACGTTGTTTTGCGATAATTAAATCAGCCAGGCCTTTATTATCTTCACTGGGATTATAATATTCTTCCCGAAAAAGCAGCATCACCAGGTCAGCATCCTGTTCAATCGCACCTGAATCCCTTAAGTCAGAAAGACGGGGACGGTTGCCTTCTCTCTGCTCAGCAGCACGAGAAAGCTGGCTTACGGCAATAAGAGGAACATTAAGCTCACGCGCCAATGCTTTTAAAGCTCTGGATATATCAGATATTTCCTGTTGCCTACTCTGCGTGGGAGATACAGCTGACATTAACTGTAAGTAATCTAAAATAATCAAGCCAATATCATACTGGCTTTTAAGCCTGCGGGCTTTTGCCCTGAGTTCCAAAACATTAATTCCCGGAGTATCATCAATAAAAATTGAAGCTTGTGATATCTCTGCTGCGGCATTTACTAAGTTCTTCCAATGCGTTTGTGAAAGAAACCCAGTTCTTACTCCCTGCATATTTACTCTGGCATATGAACAAAGCATTCGTTGTGTTAAAGATTCTTTAGACATTTCTAAGCTAAAAATAGCAGTAGGAATCTTTGACTGTAATCCAGAATGTTCGGCAAAACCGCACATAAGCGCGCTTTTTCCCATAGAAGGCCTGCCCGCTAAAATAATTAAATCAGAATTTTGAAACCCAGCAGTCATATAATCTAAATCAGCGTATCCCGTGGCTACACCTGTAATCTGAGACTTTTGCTGATAAACTTTCTCAATATTTTCAATGCTGCTTTTAACTAACTGCTTTATCGGAACAAATCCGCCTTTCATTTTAGCATTAGATATTTCAAAAATTAATGTCTCTGCCTTATCCAGAAGCAAATCAACTTCCTGATCAGGCTCATAACCTTCACTAATAATATTAGTAGATGTAGTAATTAAATTACGCAGAAGTGATTTTTCCTGAACAATTTTAGCATAATGGATAACATTAGCTGCTGTTGGAACAACACCAATTAACTCTGTAAGGTAAGCAGGCCCGCCGATCTGTTCTAGATTATTTTCCTTAGTTAACTGCTCTGTTAAAGTAACCAGATCAACAGGACTGTTTTCAACATATAATTTTAAAATACAACTAAAAATTTTACGGTGTTTGTCTTTATAGAATGATCCCTCCGCTAAAATGTCAACCACATTAGAAATAGCGTCATCTTCAAGCAGCATTGCGCCTAAAACAGCCATTTCCGCTTCAATATTTTGTGGAGGGATACGATCAATTAAAACCGTATCTAAAGATTTAGAATATTTCTTATTTTTAAAATTTATTTTTTGACCACCCATACTTTAACCTGCGCTTTTACTTCAGGATGCAATTTTATTGGAATGTGATAAACTCCCAGAGTCTTAATTAATTCTTCGATAACTATATCTTTTTTATCAATACTTATTCCTTCTTGCTCTAAAGCAGCAGCAATATCAGCACTTGTTACTGTGCCATATAATTGTTCTTCATTTGCCTGCATAACAACCGTGCATGAAACCTTGCTAATTTTTTTTGCGATGTCTTCTGCTTTCCGCTTAATCTGTTCCGCTTTTTTCTGTAACGATTTTTTATATTGCTCAAAAATTTTTAAATTCTGTTTATTCGCCTGTAATGCTTTACCTTGAGGGATTAAATAGTTTCTTGCATATCCTGCTGCAAGCTCCACAGTATCTCCAATCTCTCCAACATTTCGAATACTTTCTTTTAAAATTACTTTCATTCCTAAAACGCCTCTACTTTCTTCTCTTTTATATACTCAATTTATGTTTTTAGAATCTCTTATTCAGTCCATCTTTAGCTGAGCTTCAATCACAATTTTCTCAGGCGTACCTTAAAATACGCCGCTGAAATCGTTTGCTCAGATCAGATATACTCAAACGTAATAGGTTTGCAAAATTCAAGCGTTTTCCTGTGCCCTAGATTGGAACGTTCTGATTGAGTCAAACCGCAGGCGCAGCTTGCTGCGTTGAGGATTTGCGAATAAAGAACGTTTCAAGATGCAGTGCAGGGGGACGTTCTGAAATTGCAAACCTATTGCGTTTGAGTATATTCATTCACAGTCCCTAAACACAAAATCACCTTATTTTATTCCGCGACATATGGCAAAAGAGCAATATAACGCGCTCTTTTTATTGCTGTTGCTAATTTCCGCTGATGCTTCGCGCAAGTACCGCTAATTCTCGACGGCACAATCTTACCGCGCTCTGTGATAAACTTGGACAGCCTGTCAACATCTTTATAATCAATTTTAGCTGATTTTTCTACACAAAAAGCGCAAACCCTCTTTTTGATAAATACATTCTTCTTACGGCTGTCTTTTTTTATTTTGCTAATTTTTTTATTAAATACCATTTTTCTTTACTCCTTTATAAGTACACATATTTAAAACGGCGGATTTTCAGTATGGCCTTGAGCTACTGATAAATCATCCATATCTATACCAGGAAAAGATTCCTGCGCTGAATTATCATTTTGTACTTGCGGCGAAACAGCCTCAGTCGGCCTGCCCTTACCTAAAAACTGCACACTTTGGGCGACCACTTCCATACTACTGCGTTTTGTGCCATCCTGAGCCTGCCATGACCTACTCTGCAGCCTGCCTTCAACAAATACCGAGCGGCCTTTAAAAAGATATTCACTACAAGTCTGAGCTAACTTTGCCCAGCAAACTACACGCACATAAGAAACATCTTCTTTTTTTTCCCCTGTATTTGTGTTAAAAACTCTGCTAATAGCAATACTAAACGTAGTTACCGCAGTACCATTAGGAGTATAACGCATTTCAGGATCTCTGGTTAAATTACCTATTAACAAAACCTTATTTAAACTTGCCATTTTTACTCCTTTAAAAATTATTTTTTCACAATCAATATCCTTAAAATCGCCTCATTAAGTTTTAAAACATTTTCTACAATTTTCATTTTTTCCGGAAGCAATGTAAAATCAAACAAATAATAGATCCCTTCTGTTTTTTTATCGATCAAATAAGCAAGTTTCCGTTTACCCCAATCAGTTACATTTTGAATGTCTCCTTCATTTTTCTTAATTAACCCACGTAATTGCTCAATTAAATCATCCTGAGCTTGTTTATCCAATGTTGGCTTTAAAATAAAAACTCCCTCATAACTATCCATTATAATAACGTTCCTCCTTTATTCAAAATAATTTCTATACTCAAACGTAATAGGTTTGTAAAATTTAGGCGTTTCCCTGTGCCCTAGATTGGAACGTTCCGATCTAAGCCAAACCGCAGGCGCAGCTCGCTGCGTTGAGGTTTGGCGAATGAAGAACGTTTCAAGATGCAGTGCAGGGGAACGTCATAAAATTGCAAACCTATTACGTTTGAGTATAATTAAACCTGTTCATTACCGCAATTATGCCCTGCTCTATCCAACAAGATACAGCGTCCTCAGCTATTCGTATTGAATTTTTAACAATAATTTCATCTTTTCGGCTAAAACCGCTTAAAACATAAGCTGATAAATCGTCAAACGTCACACCTGTATCTATGCCAATACGCAACCTGGCAATATCTTTAGCCGCTAAACTTGTGAGCACAGAATGCAACCCTTTATGCCCTCCAGCGCTGCCTGAATATTTTAACCTAATTACCCCCAAAGGCAAAGCAACATCATCAAAAATTATTAAAATGTTTTGTTTTTCTATTTTGAAATAATTAACAAAATCACTTACCGCATTACCGCTTAAATTCATATATGTAAGAGGCTTAAGCAAAAAAACTTTTTCCCCTTTAATCTGTATACATGCCCAGGCAGCATTAAACTTAACCTGACGGATAGTTTGCTTATACGCACAAGCAAAAGCATCTATGACACGAAAACCTAAATTATGTTTAGTATTCTGATATTTTAACCCAGGATTTCCCAAACCAACAACTAATTTCATTGTCTAAAATAAACCTATTTTTAATCTTCTTCTTTTTTCTTCTGTTTCAAAACTTCAGGAGCAGACTGTTCCTGCACCTCGCTCTCTTCCTCTTTTTCCTGACCAACTTCAACTTTTACTAAAATAGCAACCTGCTCAGAGCCATTAACAATTTTTATTCCTTCAGGAATTTTTAAATCTTTTACGCAAATTGCTTCTCCAACATTTACCCCAGTAACATCAACCAAAATTTCTTTCGGAACTGCTCCAGGCAAACATTCAATCTCCAACTCATGTAAAACATGTTCTATAATGCCACCGTCTTTAACTCCCTGACATTCATCATTACCCTTTGTTACTAAAGGAACATGCATACGCACAACCTGCTCAAGACTAATACTCTGAAAATCAATATGCAGAACTCCCTGTGTAAGAATATTGTACTGAATTTCTTTAATAATTACAGTTTTATTTCTAACTTTATTTCCTGAATCTAATTTTAAATCAATAACTGCATTTTCCCCTTCCTTACGTAGAAACTTCATAAATTCATGACAGTCTATCTGCAGATTAGTTGGGGATTCATTTTTTGCATAAACACCACATGGAATTATTCCCTGTCTCCTAAGCTCTTTTGCTCCAGATTTTCCTAACTTAGACCTTAATTTAGCGTTCAAAACTACTCGTTCCATTAACTTCTCCTTCTCCTACTCATGCAATAATAGCTAAAAAAACTTTGCCCATTATTCCAAAAACAATAATTATATTGGCTCTTTCTCAAAATCTATGTACTCAAACGTAATAGGTTTGCAATTTTATGACATCCCCTTGTTCTTTTTTCCCTACTGAATTCTGACTTCTGAATTCTAATTTATTTCATTATTATCACACAAATAATGAACTCACTGACTCTTCATTATGAATACGCTTTATTGCTTCTCCAAGTAAAGACGCAACAGATAATACTTTAATCTTCTTACATGCTTTTAAATTATTTACAATGATGGTATCTGTAATTAGTATTTCTTTTAAACTGCTCTTACGAATGCGTTCCAAAGCCGGACCTGAAAATACAGCATGCGTTACTCCAGCGTAAACTTCTTTTGCTCCATTTTTCCTCAACGCGCTCACTGCTTCAACAAGAGATCCCGCAGTAGCAACCATATCATCAATGATTACAGCAATTTTCCCCTTAACATCTCCTAAAACATTCATTACTTCTATCTTTTGAAAATCAATACGACGCTTATCAACAATACATAAAGGAGTATTCAACCTGTTAGCAAAAGCCCTTGCCATTTTTACTGCTCCTACATCAGGAGATACAATTACCATATCATCCGTACCTAATTTCTTAAAATAATCAATCAGCACTGGCGCGGCAAAAAGGTGGTCAACAGGAATGTCAAAAAACCCCTGAATTTGGCCTGCATGCAAATCCATAGTAAGTACCCTGTCAACACCAGCGCCTCCGGTTAAAAGATTAGCTACAAGCTTCGCGGTTATAGGCACACGAGGCTGATCCTTTCTATCCTGCCGAGCATATCCATAATAAGGAATAACCGCGGTAAGACGTCCGGCAGAAGCACGGGTTAAAGCATCAATAAGAATCAACAATTCCATTAAATTATCATTTACAGGAGGGCAGGTTGGCTGAATGATAAATACATCTTTGCCTCTTACATTTTGTTCTATTTTTACCCGGATTTCCCCTTCACTAAACTTAGATACCAATGCCTTACCAAGAGGAATTTTTAAATAAGAAGAAATATCCTCGGCAAGTTTACGATTAGCATTTCCACTGAATATAGTTAACTTCTCATGCATTCTACGACACTCTTTTCTTTTTTATTTCTTTTGCGGGAACTCCGACAACTACAGTCTTATCAGGCACATCGCTATTTTTAGTTACTACTGCTCCTGCGCCTGTAACCGCTTCTTTGCCTATTTTTACAGGAGCGACAAGAATAGTTCCACTACCGATAAAAGCCCCTTTATCGATTAAAGTCTTATGTTTATTTTTGCCATCATAATTAGCAACTATTGTTCCAGCGCCGATATTAACATTTCCTTTAATTATTGTGTCCCCTATATAACTTTGATGCTTTAGCCTGGTAAATTTGCCAATATGAGAACGATTAATTTCTACGAAATTACCTACAGAAACATCATTTTCAATTCTGCAGCCTGAACGGACATGGCAAAAAGGCCCGATCGAACAATTTTCGCCAATAAATACATCACTATCTATTATTGTTAAAGGATAAATAATTGTATCTTTGCCTATTTTAACATTTTCGGCAATATAGGTAGTCTGCGGATCAAGCACAGTAACACCTCCTTTAACAACCTCATCAATCACCCGCTGTTTTAAAACATTATAAGCCTCTGATAAACCTTTTCTTGAATTAATGCCTATTATTTCATTAACATCCTGCGCCTCTATGGTATCAATGCTTAAATTTTTACCACGCATTTTTTCAATAACATCAGTTAAATAATATTCTTTTTTCTGATTATCCTGCCTGATCTTCTCTATCGCGGCAAAAAGCTCACCAACTTTAAACAGATAAAGCCCCGCGTTAATCTCTTCAATAGCTTTTTGATAAACATCAGCATCGTTTTCTTCTACTATTTTAACTATATTCCCTGAAACATTTCGTACAATTCTGCCATAACCAAAAGGATTCTTTATCTTCGCAGTTAGTAATGTAGACGCGGAATTACTCTGCAAACTCTTTTCAATAATATTTTTAATTGTTAAAACACTTATTAATGGAGTATCTCCATTAATAACTAATAATCTAGCATTAGAAGATTTAGCAATAAATTCATTTTTAATCTGCCAAACAGCATCAGCAGTACCTAAAAGTTCTTTTTGCCTAACACACCGCGCTCTATCAGCGACATAAGCTTCTACAAACTCTGCCTTATAGCCTGTAATAATAAATATATCGCTAATACCTGCAGCTCGCACATTATCTAACACATTACCCAATAAGGGCTGATTACCAATTTTATGCAGCACTTTCGGCAAAGTTGAATTCATACGTATACCTTCACCAGCCGCAAGAATAACTGCAGATAAATTTTCCATAATTAACCTAAATTTTTCTATCGTCTAAATTTATACTCAGAATGGTCATAACTGACTATAAGAACCTTAAGTAATAATGTTTTAGCTTTCTTTTTCCCCTACTGAATTTAACGGACAGGTCACTCCTGTCTGCATGCGGCAGGCACAGGCAGGACATTTCCCTACATCCTTTTCTACCCACAAATATTATTAATGAAGCAAATTTATAATAACATACTATACCATAAATTTATGGCTGCCCGACCAGGACTCGAACCTGGAATACGAGATCCAAATTCTCGGGTGTTGCCATTACACCATCGGGCAAAAATAACTAAATTTACATCATCCCATTCACATCATCATGATCTACAACATACTCACTTTGTTGAATATTATTTGGAAGATCATTCTCTTGTTGAGAATCATCTACAACTTGAGCCGCAACATCTGTTTCATTTTTATATACTTCCAACACTTTTTTCTGAAGATAATCTCTATAGTCAGAAGTTATCGGATGAGCAATGTCTTTATGTTCTGTTTGACGCGTATCATCACGCTCAGATTCATGTCTGTAATGTTGTTGTAACGCCGTGCCGCATTGATTACAAAATTTACTTCTAATAACATTGCGGTGTCCACATTTAGAACACATATTCTTCATTTTCGCAGATGGCATAGCGACAAACAATCCCTTTGCCCCATCAATAATTTTTATATCACGGACAACAAAACAATTATCAAAAGTAACGGTAACATATGCTTTTAATTTTTTATTAGTTTCTTTATTACGTAAAAATATTCTTACTTCTGTAATTTCCATTGCTATAATCACTCCCCTTTTAGCTGTAATATACGCAGCAATAATTCACAAATCACAAACTTCTCACCACCATTACCTGGTAATTATCCTGAAGCCTATTCCTAATCTGCATTGCCTCCTTTCTGTCTTTTGCTATTAAAAAAAACGCTGCTCCACTTCCAGACATTAAAACCGCCCTGGGACTACGAGCGGAAATTTTCTGTTTTATTTTTAATAGACAGTTATGCAGCCTAAAAGTTACATCTTCAAGACGATTAAACGAATATTTTTCGATCAATTCTAAATTGTACATTTTTAAAGCATAAATCAGTAGTTTAACATTGTTCTTTTTATTTGTCAAGCACACAGGAACACTCTCATACACTTGTTTTGTAGAAACGAAAACATCTGGAAAAAAAAGGACTATCCAAAATTTTCTACCTAAATCTATTGAACTAAGTTCATCCCCTATGCCTCTGCCTAAAGCTAAAGATGCCTCAGAAAAAAACAATGGAACATCAGCGCCTAATCTACGTGCTAAATTAAATAGAGTTTTTCTACTTAGCTCTAAGTTCCACAAATTATTAAGCCCTTTAAGGGCGGCTGCCGCGTCACTTGACCCGCCACCCAAGCCAGCGCCTACGGGGATTCTTTTAACTATCCTTATTTTTACTCCTTGTTTTAATTTAAATTCCCTGCGCAGCAAATCAGCTGCCTGATAAACTATATTAAAGCGATCATTTGGCACACACCGAGCATGGCAATCAATTTCGATACCTTCTTTTCTTTTATAAAAATACAATTGATCATAAAAAGCTATTTTTAAAAACAAAGTTTCTAAATTATGATACCCATCAGCCCTTTTACCAGTAATCTCTAAAAATAAATTTATTTTTGCAGGGGCACGCACCATTAACACTGCTGATTCCTTTCAAAACTCGTTATACTCAGCGCAATCATAAATTGTGCTTTTAGCATCTCATCTTCAATCCGTCTTTGGTAGTTTATACTCAAACGCAATTGGTTTGTAATTTTATGACATTCCCCTCACACTGCATCTTGAAACGTTCTTCATTCGCAAATCCTCAACGCAGCAAGCTGCGCCTGCGGTTTGAATCAATCAGAACATTCCAATCTACAGCACAGGAAAACGCCTAAATTTTACAAACCAATTGCGTTTGAGTATATCCTCGCGAAGGCGGGAGCGGGCATGCTATACTCAAACGTAATTGGTTGGAGTATAGCTTTATAAATCTGAAGGAGTATGAGCAGACATAGATAAAACTTTCTTTACTGCGGCAACTATATCTTCTGGCTGAAGAAGATATTCTTTTAGCAAATCCTCTAATTCACCTGACTGGCCAAACCGGTCATTTATACCAATTTTTTTTAGAGGAACAGCATAACCTTTTTCTAAAACTACACTCGCGACAGCACTGCCAAGCCCACCAATCATAGAATGTTCCTCGCAAACAACAATACCTTTTACTTTTTTAGCCATACTTTCAATAATTTCTTTATCTATAGGTTTTAAAGAGTACATATTAATTACTGAACATTCAATCCCTTGAGTTAATAATTCTTTTTGCGCGTCTAAAGCATATTTTACCATAATTCCACAAGCAAAAATAGCCGCATCAAAGCCTTTAGTTAAAACATCAGATTTACCTATCGCAAAATCTCCATACATACCAATTGTCGGCACTTTAGGCCTGCCAAGCCGAACATAAACCGGACCGGAAATTTTAGCTGCTAAAAGTATCGCCTCTTTTGTTTGCGGCCCATCACAAGGAACCAATATTTTCATATTCGGAATAACCCGCATTAAAGCAATATCTTCTATTGCCTGATGCGTGGCTCCATCAGGCCCCACAGTAATGCCTGCATGTGTAGCTACTATTTTAACATTTAGGTTGCTATAACAAATAGAATTTCTAACCTGATCCCATGCCCTGCCTGTAGCAAACATCGCGAAAGTAGAGACAAAAACTGTTTTAAAACAACTTGCCATTCCTGAAGCAGCAGCGAACATATTCTGTTCCGCTATACCAAAATTAAAGAATCTTTCAGGAAATTGGCTTTGAAAAAATGCAGTTCTTGTTGAGCCTGACAAATCAGCATCAAAAACAACAATATCTTTACGCTG
>QNCH01000024.1 GCA_003645745.1 Candidatus Omnitrophota bacterium | reverse complement strand
TGAAATGCTATTTCTTCAATTGTTTTAATAATTTTAGCAATTTTATCTGAAGAGTCATTAATGTCGCCCATTGCAGTTTGCATATTTCCCATAGCATCATTGCCCTGGTTTGCCGCGTTGCGCGCTTCTTTTGCTAATTGGTTAGCTTGTGCAGCGTTGTCAGCATTTTGTTTAGTCATTGACGACATTTCGTCAAGAGAACTTGAAGTCTCCTCTAATGAAGCGGCTTGTTCAGTAGCTCCTTGTGAAAGCTGCTGGGAAGCAGAAGAAACCTGGTTTGCGGCTGCGGCAGTTTCATCAGACCCTGACTGCAAGTTTGTAATTATTTTATTTAAAGGCTTAGTAATGCCAAGAGTAATAAAGAATGCTAATAATGCGCCAAGCAAAGTGGATGCAATAATGCCAATAATAATCCACATATTTGATAAGGCAACTTGATCGTGCATTTGTTTTTTTTGTATTGCCATGAAATCTGTAGCTATTTTTTGTGTTGCGTGCGCGGTAAGAACCATTTGCTCTTCAGCTATGTCCTGCTCTTTTGTCAGCGCTACAAAAGCATTAAATTGTTTTTCGTATTGTCTTATAGTGCTGACAATATTATCTAAAAGATTAAGTGTTTGCGCGTTTTTAAAATGCGGCCTTGCTTGCTCTATAATCTTAAGCCCTGATTCAATTTCTTCGGATACCAGAACTACATACTTTTGGTCATGGCGGATCATAAAATTTTTCTCATTAGTTCTGATGTTATCCATAATCTGGACAATATGATTTGCTTTTTCTACTTTTTTTATTTGATCCTGGATTAATTCTGATTTTGTGTTTTTTTGCAGCAATTGTTCTAATTCTTCTTCCTGCCCAGTTTTAATTTCCTCACTCATAGTTTGGGCTTTTCTGGCAATTTCTACTATCGCCAGTTCTACAGATATTTTTTGATTAAATAAATCTACATATTGCTCAAATGCTTTAGTATAGTTATCTACCTCAGCCGATTCTTTATCAATTGTTGCGCGGTTTTCAGTATTTTTAAACTTAAGTTTTATCTGTTCAAGCAGTGTGTTTAACTCAGCAATAAGGCTTTTTACTTTTTCTATATATTGCGTGTCTTTACGTATAATAAAATTTTTTTCCTGCTGGCGAATTTCTAAGACCTCTTTAACAATTCTGTTTACATCATCTGCTTTTTCTACTCGTTGGACTATTCCAGACATTCCTTTGTATCCAACAAAGGAAACAATACCTGTTAATGCAATCAAAATTACTGCTAAACAGGCAATTTTCATACCTAAAGGCATATTTTTAAACATTATTGTTTTCTCCTCCCCATGTTTATTGTTTTCCCTCCCCTAATTCATTATACTCAAACGTAATCGGTTTGTAAAATTTAGGCGTTTCCCTGTGCCCTAGATTGAAACGTTCTGAACTGCAGGCACAGCTCGCTGTGTTGAGGTTTGGCGATAGAAAAACGTTTCAAGATGCGGTGCAGTGGGACGTCATAAAATTGCAAACCTATTACGTTTGAGTATAATCCCAATTTATACAATTATTGTTTCTTTTGCCCTCTGATCTTTAGAATTAAATCAATAATATCTCTGCGTGAAACAATGCCTGCTAAACATCCATTTTCTACAATCGGAACTCTACGGAATGGATGGTTAATAAAAAATTCACATAAAGTTATTGCGCTCGCGTCTGGAGTAAAGCTTTTTACATCTTTAGTCATATAATCTGCTACAGTTTGTTTAGTTCGTATCTCGTGGTCAAATAAAAGTTTTAGCATATCTTTTTCACTAATAATGCCCAATAATTTATTTTGCGCGTCTACTACAGGCAATCCGCTGATTTTGCGTTCAATTAAAATCCGCATTGCATCATAAATCGGCGTATCTATCCCTACAGTAAACACATTTTTATGCATAATGGTTTTAATTTCAAACATAATTATTTGCCTATTCCTTTAAATTTTTTAAATAGTTCTATATTTATTATCGGCATAAATTAAAAAAACATTAGTTTTTTTATTATATATATTCAAACGTAATAGATTTGCAATTTTATGACGTTCCCTCTTCATTCGCCAAACCTCAACGCAGCAAGCTGCGCCTGCGGTTTGGCTTAGGTCAGAGCGTTTCAATATAGGGCACAGGGAAACGCCTAAATTTTACAAACCGATTACGTTTGAGTATACTACAAATTAAGCAGTAAAATCTATTTTATGCCTAGTACTGCCGCCAATATTTTTTTTTCTTTCTTTTTGATCATATAACTCTATTACTGGTAAATTTTTATTTATTTCTAAATCTGCGTTTTTATGCTGATTTTTTTTTTGTTTTTTTTTCTTTTCTTTTAAGCTTTTTTTATCTCTGCTTACAGCGCTGGTTCCTTGCACAATTTCTGTCTTTTCAATTATACGATTAAGTCCTGAAGAATCCAAAGGCATTTTTTACCAACCTTTTTATTTGGTTCTTTGTCTTTTATTTTTGTAAAGGAGTATTTAAAAACAGGCCTATTTTTTTTTTCATACTTTCCATTACTTTACTATGAATTTGGCAAACTCTGGATTCTGTAATATTCAATGTTTTTCCAATTTCTTTTAAAGTCATTTCTTCAAAGTAGTATAAAATAATGATTAATTTTTCTTTTTCCGGTAAATGTTCTATTTGCCGCGCGATTAATTCTCTACTTTCCTTGTATTCGATATCTTTTGTGGGAGTAATATCTTTACTTGTCTGCACACTATCAGTACCGGTAAAAAAACGTGATTCTCCTTTTTCAAGTAAAGACTGCTCTAAAGATAGAACAGAAACCGCGCTTAAATTATTATAAATTTTCGTTACTTCTTCTACTTTCATTCGCGCTTCTGCGGCAATTTCTTCTACAGATGGTTTGCGGCTATATTTCTGTTCCAACAAATCAGTAATTTGTTTGATGCTCCGCGCTTCTTGTCTTACTGCTCTTGGTGCCCAGTCAAAATTGCGCAGTTCATCTAATATTGCGCCGCGAATGCGTTTAAAAGCATAACTGTGGAAAACTGCACCCTGATCGGGTTTAAATTTTTCAATTGCGTCAATTAAACCCATTACTCCGCTGCCTACTAAATCTTCCTGTTTTATCCGATAGGGCAATTCAATCATTATTCTATTGCAAATATACTTAACATATCTTAAATAGTGTAAAATCAAAGTTTCTCTATTTGCAGAGCAGGGGTCATTTCGGTAATTTTGCCATAATGATCTTTCTGTTTTTTCGTTACATAGCTTACTTTGCATCTATAGCTCCATTGGTTTATACTCAAACGTAATAGGTTTGCAATACCTCACACTGCATCTTGAAACGTTCATCATTGACCAAATCTTAGGCGCAGGCGGCTTGTTTCAATCAGAACCTTCCAATATAGGGCACAGGGAAACGCCTAAATTTTACAAACCAATTGCGTTTGAGTATAATTTTCAAATTTTTCACAGGTCAATTTTTGTTATCTGTTTCATCCGCAGTGACAATATTTAAGAAAAATGCTCCCAGAATACGGCCGATAATTAAAAACAGAATTAACGCGATAAAGCCTCTTTGAAAAGAAGCAAGCAACTGTGCTCCTCTGATAATACTAATTATCGTGACTAACGCGAAACCAAAACTCGCAAAATAAATACTGCAAAGTTTTTCAAACATATTTAGCCGCCTTCAGTAGAAAGCACATAATCACTAATATATTCTTTATCTTTGCTTTTGATATAGTTAAATTCCATACCTACTAAGTAATTAACGGAGAATTCATCTATTTTAATTCTGCTCATTTTAGATAACACTCTTACTGCCCTGCCATATTCTTCCATAGTAATTAATAGCCCGTAATTAACTTTATTAAGCAAATGTTTTGGTATTACAAGACAAATCCCACCTTCGCTAATATCCCGTGCCCAAACCTGGTTTGCTGTTTTCATCTCCATTAGAGTGGGCATTCTGCTCCCCTTTATTAAAGCATAACGCACTTGCCAGTAAACTTTACTGCGGATGAATCGCCTTTGCTGAAATTTTGTTATTTGCTCAGGTTTTTCTAAAGTTAGCAACGGAATATTACCTATATACCGGCTGATTATTTTACCGGTAAAATAATACATTCCGCTATTGTCATAAATTGTAACTTTTAAAAAATCATTTGCTTCTATGTTAACATAAATGCCTTTTTCTAAAGGCAGGGCAATAGTAATTGTATCTTCTGAAGCATCCGCGATATAACTCTGATAGACAAGTTTTTTTTTAATCCCTATAGGCTGTAAGCTTACTTTCTGGTTTATTTTGAATTTAAATCGATTTTTTGACTTAGGTGTATGTGTAAAATTAATTTTTTGTGTTAATTGTTTTGCAATTTTTTTTAAAAACTGCATTTTTTTTGTCCTTATACTGTATATACTCAAACGTAATTGGTTTGCAATTTTATGATGTCCACCTCACACCGCATCTTGGAGCGTTCCAATCTAGGGCACAGGGAAACGCCTAAATTTTACAAATCAATTGTGTTTGAGTATACTTAACTTTTTGAATCAACAAGTATTTTTTCGAAAATACCTGAATAGTTATTTTTTCGTCTATTCTTATGTATTTTTTTTTGTTGCTGTGCTGGGGATAATTTTTCCGCTAAAGTATTCAACATCCGCGCTGCGTGAGAATGCGGAGACGCTAATAAGAAAGGCACTCTTTTGCGCACAGATATTGGTACAACAGTATCTGAAAGAATATAACCAAAGTCTTTTATTTCTATATGCAAAAAATGTTTTACCATATAAGTAATCTTTTGTGCCGCTGCTATCGCGTCTTCTTTATCTATCGCCATGTTAAGCAGTAATTGTAATTTAGCAGAATTGTTTTTTGCAATGATATTCTTAATTAAAGCATAAGCGCTGGCAACAGATGTAGGCTCCGGAGTAGTGACAATAATTGTTTGATCCGCGTTTAAGGCTGTAGAGATAATTTGTTGAGAAATTCCAGCGTTGTTGTCAATCAGAATAAAATCATTTTGTTTAATAATTGTTTCCATTTTTTTGTTTAGCTCTTGCGTACAAGTAGAATTCGCTGGCCTTCCTGAAATTATTTTTATATTGGGAGAATATTGCACAATACATTCATTAACTGCCGCGTTTCCTGATTGCAGATTATGCAATTTTTTGGCAAACTTAGATTTTAAAATAATGCTAATACTTTCACGCTCCCAACTTGAATCAATAATTAAGACTTTTTTCCCCAAAGCGCCAAGAGCCAGAGCAAGGTTAGCAGTGATTACAGTTTTACCTACTCCTCCTTTGCCGCTGAGTAGGGCAATTACAAAAGATTTTTTCAATTTATCAGGCGTTTGGCTGCAGGAAAGGCAAGTATCTGAAAAAAAATTTTCCAGGCTAGAACTTTTAACCATTTCTCTTAGCTTTTGTGCCTGGTCAAACATTTTTGTAGCCTCCAAGTACTATATTACTCAACTTTTCTAAATCAGCAGGTTCAATATCGTCAGGAACAGACTGACCGGTTGTAAGGTATGATAATTTCTTGTCTAATTTTGACAGCACATTTAAGACTAAACCAAAATTAACCGCTTCATCTAATTTAGTGAAAAGGATCTTATCAATTGGTATTATACTGAATTTTTCTGCTATATCCAAAGCATTTTTATAATTGAGAGTACTGCTTAAAACCAAATGCACTTCATCTGGCTGTGCAGCGGAAATGAATGATTTTAGTTCGATTAATTCTTTTTGATTCTTTTGGCTTCTGCCAGCAGTATCAATAAGAATTATATCACTGCTGCCCTGGCGGAATAAAGCCTGCTGCATTTGTTTGGGAGAAGAAACTACTTCTAAAGGGATATCCATAATTTCCATATAAGTTTTTAATTGTTCAACTGCAGCTATCCTGTAAGTGTCAATAGTGATTACACTGACTTTTTTCTTTTTTACCAGTGCAAAATCAGCCGCAAGTTTAGCAATTGTAGTAGTTTTTCCTACTCCTGTAGGCCCTATTAAAGCAACTTTTGTGCATGTTTTGTTCGCGTATTTTATCGGTTCACATAAATTGTCGGCGCTGCATATGTGCTTGCGGACTTGCTCAGCAATAAAGGTTTTGCTTTGTTGTCCTGTTTGTGTTATCGCGTAATGCACTTTATCTACTAATTCGAGAGCTAATTCTTCGGCAACTTCCTGTTCTAAAAGGTAAGTATAAATATCAGTTAAATCTTTTGGCACCTCAGGCTTATATGTGTGTTTAGTACGCTTGTTAAGATTATCTAATGTGTCTTTTATCCAGAAAACATCCTGTTTAAAACTTTCAAGCTCTAAATTACTCATAGATTTATCTAATGCTTTATGCGCAGAATGCGTTAAAACTGAAGAATTTGCTTGTTTAGAACCGTATCGATTATAGGTTATATCCTTCTGGTGATTTTTTTTTGCTTGAGGGGCGCTGCTATTATTGGATAAAGAAAGATCATTAGAAGCGGTAATTTCAACATATTGTTTAGACCCAAAACCAAAAACTCCATTATTTTTTATAGTTTTTGTATGGATAATTATCGCATTATGTCCAATTTCTTTTTTTACTTTAAATAATGCATCGCGCATAGACGCGGCTCTAATTTTTTTTATTTCCATTAAGTATCCTCCCCCAGAGAAAACAGAAATTAATTCATTTTAAACCAGTGTTTTTATTATAACGTATATTAAAAATAAATTCTATTAAAAATTTAAAATTAATGTAATCGGTGAGAAGCTGTGAAATAATTACTGTTTTTTGCATGTTTATTTTTGTGGCTCGTCGGATAAAAAACGTGAAAAAGAAAGAATGGGGGATTATTTCACAGCTTCTCACTGATCTAGGGCACAGGAAAACACCTAAATTTTACAAATCGATTACGTTTGAGTATAAATGCGGGATAAACTTTGCAGGTAGAAATTTATTTGTTGCCGCAGGATAATACGGAGACTTTTATTTTAGCTTTTTTTGCTCCATGCATACCAAAAAGGCCTTTTTGCCCTTCTGTCAAAATTTGAATTTTAACTTTTTCTTTAGGAAGTTTTAAGTCGGTCAAAGCTTCTTCAATAGCTTGTTCTACACTATTGCCAGTATATTCTTTTGTTGGTAAATCTTGTTTTTTATGTTTCATTATTTTTCACTTTTAACAGATAAAATTGATTGTGCTGCTATGGAAAATATTGTATTAGTTAAAAAATATAATACTAAGCCTGAGGGGAAATTATAAAAAATAACTCCCATGAAAATAGGCATAATCAAAGCCATAGTTTTTTGCTGTTCATTTGCCTGACTGGCAACGGTTTTTTTCTGCTGAATAAAAGATACAATGACCATTACAATCGGCAAAAAATTGAAACTATTACCGATAAAGGGGAGTTTGTTTTGGAATACAAATAAAGCATCAGGGCTGGACAAATCCTTTATCCATAAAAAATTAGCGCCTCTGAGTTCAATAGTAGTCATTAAAACTTTGTATAAAGCAAAAAAGACAGGCATTTGCAAAAATATTGGCAGGCATCCGCCTACAGGATTAACCTTATGTTTTTTGTATAAAAGGATTGTTTCTTTGTTTAATTTTTGCGGGTTGTCTTTGTGTAGATTTCTTAATTCTTCAATATGCGGCTGTAGAGCTTGCATTTCCTTCATAGATTTCAAGCTTTTAAATGTTAATGGATATAAGAATAAATTAATAATTAATGCTAAAGCAATTACTGCGATGCCATAATTTTTAAAAATCTTTTGTAAAAAATGCAGCAAGTTAAGCAAAAAATCAGAAAACGCAGTAAAAAATCCGCTGCCTTTTATTACTTCAATATTTAGGTTTAAATCAGACATATCTTTTAAACTGTTAGAACCAGCGTATAAAATATAATTTTGGTTTAAAGAAGTGTTGGCAGGAATTGTTAAATTATTTTTGCCCAGCCCAAGCCGTATAAATTGGCTGTTTTTATTCGCGTAAGAATAATCGCATACAGATACAGGAACTAAAACTAAAGAAAAATATCTGCTTTGAAACGCAGTCATTTCTACCTCGCCATTAATAATAAATTCTTTACGCAGGCCTGAGAGGCTTTTTTTATGGATTTTCTTGCGTTCTGTTGTTTTAGTAATTGCTTTCATATAGCGGGAAGAAATGTTTCTTTCCGCGTTTATTCCTGTTGCTGCAATAATTCGATAAGAAATGGACTTCTCCTGTTCAGATAGATTTTCTATGTTCATACTTAGTGTTAGGCTTAAAGTCTCATCGTCAATAATTATAGTTTTAGTAAGCTTTAAATCGTTTTGCGGCTTATATACAAAGGTAATTTTGTTATTTACAACAAAAACATCTTCTATTTCAGGTTTTTCTAAAATTCCTTGTGTTGCAAAAATTCCGTTATATTTATTTTCTGTATCCATTAAAATACTGGGTTTTCCAGTTGCCGGATCAATAAATTTTTTTAATTCAATGCTTTTAATATCACCGTAAGGCGCGTTTAAAACTACGGTGTAATTAAAATTTTCTAAGATATAACTTTTTTCTTTTAAATAAGATTTTTGCTGATTAATAGTAGAAAAAAATTCTGTGTTTTCGTTTGTATCAGCTGGGGTTGACCTTATTACAGTGCGTGCTTTTTGTATGGGAAGGGCATTTGGAAAAAATTGCTTTATAATTGTCGGATATAAATAAAGCACTAAAATAGTTAAAGCTATGGCAATAAAAAAATTTTTTTCGTTTTTCATTAGTTTTATTATTCTACGGGGTCATATCCGCCTGCAGATAAAGGATTACAGCGAATTATTCTCCATAAAGACATCATTATCCCTTTTAACACCCCTTTTTTTATAATTGCTTGTTTTGCGTACATAGAGCAAGTTGGATAAAATTTACAGCTTTTGGTTTTTAAACAAGATATATAGTTTTGATATAAATCAATAAAAAAAATTATTGTATGCCGCATTTCACCTGATTTAAAATTATTTCAGCAAAAATATGATAATTTAAATGTTTAGGCCTGTTTTTTACCACAAAAATAAAATCAAAGCCTGTGCCAAATCTATGTTTGTGCAGTCTATACACTTCTTTAATTAACCGTTTAATTCTGTTGCGCATAACAATATTTACGCATTTTTTTTTACTTATACTAATGCCGACACGGTTATAATTTAAGCTGTTTGGTAAATAATAAATCAAAAAAAAATGGTTTTTTTTAAAACAGCCATACTGATATACTTTTTTAAACTCTGCTGGCTTGCGTAAATGTTCTTTGTGTGAAAACGTGTTACTTTTCATTTTTAAGCGGATAAAACTTTACGCCCCTTTTGCCTTCTTCGTTTCAGTATAGCGCGGCCATTTTTAGTTTCCATTCTTTCACGAAAACCATGCGTGCGTTTCCTCTTAAGATTAGATTTTGGCTTAAGATTTTTTTTCATTCTATTGTGTCCTCTCCGATCATTTTTTATCGCGTAAACAAAAATTATAGCATAAAAGACAATTTAGTCAATTAATTATTTGATTTTGTCAAGGCAAAATGAATATGTCATATTTTTAGCAAAATAAGAAAAAAATGGAGGTACTCGGTGAGAAGCTGTGAAATAATCACCGTTTTTCGCTTGGTCATTTCTTTTCCTCGTCGGAGAAAAAATACGAAAAAAGTATAATGGACTATTATTTCACAGCTTCTCACTGAAGAGGGGTTTCAGTTATAGATTCTTTGCAAGCAGGACAATGCTCGCTAAAAGCATTGCGGGAATCTCAATACCCCGCTTCATTCATCGATTACAAATAAACTTAAAATAAGCTTGACTTTAATTTAAGTTAGATATAAAATAAACATAAATTAACTAATTTTGCAAGTCAGGGAAGAATAAAATATACAAATGAAGAGCGAAGTATACAAAAGAATTATTATTGATGAAATCAGCCGATATCTTTTTACCGATGATATTATTGTTTTGCACGGTGCCAGACAAGTCGGCAAGACGTTCATTTTATTTTGGCTAAAAAGATATCTGGAGAAAAAGAGCCAATCTGTTTACTACATTGATCTGGAAGACTCGCGTTTTGTGAGAATTTTGGATTTAGGAACAGAGGAGTTTATAAAGCATTTAAAAGAAGAAGGTTTTGAAATTGATTTAAACAATACATCGTCCAAGAAATTATTTGTTTTTATAGATGAAATTCAATATTTAAAAAATCCTTCAGCATTTTTAAAACTTATAGCCGACCACCATAAAAATATTAAATTAGTAGTTTCTGGATCTTCCAGCTTTGAAATTAAAAACAAGTTCAAGGATTCTCTATCTGGAAGGACAGTAAATTTTGAAATATTTAATTTGTCTTTCAACGAATTTTTAATGTTTAAAAATTATCATTTTGATGAAAAAAAAGTTTTTACGGAAAAAAAGAAAAACGCACTGGCGCGTTTTTTCAAGGAATATGTTTTGCAAGGAGGTTATCCTAAAATTACTCTTACAACTTCGATGGAAAAAAAGGAAAAATATCTGCAACAGATTATTGATACATACATAAAAAAAGACATCAGAGATTTAGCTGACATAAAAGATATTGATAAATTTAACAAACTGCTGGAGGCGCTGGCTTTCCAAAGCGGCAGCGTATTAAATATAGCCGAGTTATCCAATACTTGTAGAATTTCCAAACAAACAGTTGAAAAATATCTGTTTATTTTGGAGAATACTTATATTATTAAGCTGGTGCGGCCATACAGCCGAAATATCCGTTCCGAACTTTTTAAGACACCAAAAATATTTTTTTACGACAGCGGGCTAATGCAGATGCTTTGGCTGAAGGAACTGCCGAAAGAAATTATTGGCAGTGTTTTTGAAACAAGCGTTTTTGCCGAGCTGGTTAAAAAGTACGGCCAGGGCAGCGTGTTTTATTGGCGTACTAAGGATAAAAAAGAGATTGATTTTATTTTAAGGATTAAAAATAGTCTTTTGCCCATAGAAGCCAAACTGAATTTTGAGCAGTTTAATCCGAATGCCATCAAATATTTTAATAAGAAATATGGGCTAAAGGAGTTTAAGGTTGCTGGGTTAAGGGGGGAATTGAGGAATAAGGCGTATGTTTACCCCTGGGGAATTTGAGACATTCAAATTAATTTAATAATTCTCCTGCCTGCGACGCTATGCATAGTATTTACGGGTAGGGCAACAAAAAAACATATGGTAGGTAATTCACTGAAATATGTATACTCAAACCTATTACGTTTGAGTATAGTAATAATGATAACAATAATTAAACGACATCGGGCATGATAAATTATGCCCATTACAAGATTAAATTTGAAATTGTATAGGAAAAGGAGGGGTAAGATGAAAACGAGAATGATCGTCATAGCAATTAATTTATGGTTTTTTTGTGTTTTTTTTGGGGGCGTGGTGAATGCGCGGGTAATTTTTGAAGATGATTTTGACAGTTATATGGATTCTCCTGAAAACCATGGATGGGGCATAGGCTCCAATGTTGCAATAACAGAGACTGAAGGTAGAAATGGTTCCCGAGGTATAATGGTTACATATAATACAAGTGGAACAAGCCCCTATTGGTTTGGAAAAAATATTAACGCTGAACAGCTTGGGGATATTTATGTTAGATTTTATTTTAAAGCGCATGATCCTGAATACGCGGGAACAGAAGATGCGTATTACGGAGGATGCAAATTTTTGAAAATTTTTGGTTCTCATGATGGGGAAGGGTATGCAAATACTACATGGGCTATAAATTATAATCATCCTATGATCAGAGAAGTAAGTTATGGCGATGGTTCAGGGCTAGATAATGATTGTCAGTGCATTATTCGGTTTGCCGGATCACATACTGATCCTGAGGTTGTTGTGCATACTACCAGTACTGATTATTCTCTTGTTGATAATCAATGGCATTGTTTTGAGGCTTATTTTAAATATAATACAAATGGAAACAGCGATGGAGAATATCAAGTTTGGATTGATGGCAGCACAGTAGTTCATGCGACTAATGTGAAAAATAGAAACGATTTAAATGCTGCTTATTTCAACGCGGTTCATTTTGCCAATTATTCTCATTATAATACGCATACTTGGTATTTGTATTATGATGATATTGTATTTGCCGATAATTATATTGGGATAGTGGGAGATAATGATACCACTTCCCCTACCCGCAGTAATGGCCAGCCCACAGGAACACTCTCTTCAGGTACGAACCATATAAGCATTTCTCTAACTACTAATGAAGACGCTACGTGCAAATATTCCGTAACCTCAGGCACAGTTTATGGCTTAATGGGTAATTTGTTGAGTACAGGGGGCACAACGCATTCAACTACTGTGAGTGGTTTATCAGACGGAAACAGCTATACCTATTATGTCAGGTGCCAGGATGCATCAAAAAATACAAATACAGACGATTTTGAAATCAG
>QNCH01000023.1 GCA_003645745.1 Candidatus Omnitrophota bacterium | reverse complement strand
TTTTAATTGTTTTACCTCTTTCTTTAAGTCTATATGCGTTTCAAGCACACTCTCTTTCTCTAATTTAGCTTTTGCAAGTTTAGCATCTAATAATGAAGACTTCTTATTTATTCGCGCAATCTCTTGATCTTTTTTAGATAAAACATCCTTAGTTTCTCTTAGTTGCTCAGATAATTTCACAGCATCTGCTGACAGTGTGTTAAGCTTGGTGTTTAATTCCGAAACCTGTTTAACTGAATTGCCTTTCTTAACTTTTAATTGCGCAAGCTCCTGATTAACTGCGCTGATTTGACCATCTTTAATACTTAAAGAACTTAATAAATCTTTTATCTTTGTTTTTAACTCATTGGCTTCTTTAACCTTATCTGCTTCTACCGCACCTAATTTAGCTTTTAATTGTTTTACCTCTTTCTTTAAGTCTATATGCGTTTCAAGCACACTCTCTTTCTCTAATTTAGCTTTTGCAAGTTTAGCGTCTAATAATAAAGACTTCTTATTTATTCGCGCAATCTCCTGATCTCTTTCTGATAAAATATCCTTAGCTTCTCTTAATTGCTCAGATAATTTCACAGCATCTGCTGATAGGGTGTTAAGCTTGGTGTTTAATTCTGTTGTTTGCTTAATTGAAACGCTTTCCCTTGCTCTTAACTGCTTTAACTCCTGATTAGCAGTACCTATCTCTTTTCCTTTAATATTTAAAGATCTTTTCATTTGTTTTAATTTATCCTGCAAACTGGCAATTTCTTTAATCCATTTTCCTTTTGTACCTTTATTTTCTGATTCCAACTTTTTAAGCTGGCTGAGCCTATCTTGAGCCTGTTCTTTAAAAACAGTAATCTGCGTTTCTAAATCTGTAATTACTTTTTTATTTCCCCGAGCTAATTTATCTTTATCTTTTAATTTATTAGTTAATTGCTGAACTTTCTCTGCTAATTTCAAGTTTGTCTTATCTATATTCTGAAATTTTAGTGTTTTAACTGCATATTCTTCTTCCAACTGCTTATTTTCCCGCTTTGACAAAAGCAAGTCCATACCATTTAAATCAATTTGCTTTTTAAAATCTACATTTTCTTTATTGATTCTACCTATTTTATCTCTAAGCTCGTTCAACTTTGCGGTTAATTCCCGTTCTATTTTCTTTTTTTTAGCATCTAATGTCTTTATCTGCGTAGACATTTTAGCTGTTTTATTCTGTAATTTATCAAGGTTATTTTTATACTTTCCGGATAAAGCCCGCTTTTGAGCTGCTTGTAATGATTGTTTTAATTGCTTAATTTGGCGCTCAAAATTAGATTGCAAATTTATCCTATCCTGACACGCCTGCTGAATCTCTTTTTTTAAATCTTCAATCATTTCGCATTTCATTTCTAGAATATTTATTTTTTTATCTGCTTTCTTAGCTTCTTGATTTTTTTTATTAAGCAAGATATTGAGCTGTTTTATTTCCTTTTGCAACAAATTTGTTTTCTTCTGCAAATTATTTTCTATAGCAGAAGACTGCTGAGCATCAACTCTATCACAATTTAAAAACTCAGCGCCAATTAATAAAGCTATTGCAATTACTATAACCCTGAACAATTTTAAAATTCTATCTTTTTTTTCCATCGCTCCTCTTCCTTGATTAAAAAATATATTTTTTCCTAATTTAATCGCTGCAAAACTCCATTTTGCAGACCTATTACATTTGAGTATATACTTAAACGTAATAGGTTTGAGTATAAGTTTACCAGATTATAACAATTTGTAAAGATTAAAAACAGATTAAAAGTAATCGGTGAGACGCTGTGAAATAATATCCCCTTTTTACGTTTTCACGTTTTTTCTCCGACGAGACATAAAGGTAAACACGCAGAAAACAATAATTATTTCACAGCTTCTGAGTGAAGCGGGAATATACTTTGAAAATTTGAATATATTAAAATGATACGTTTATTGCCCTCACCAATTACCTCAGGAAATTGTGCGCACTTCCATTATATTTGAAGCAAACAAACCATTATCCTCAGTGAGCATAATTACTATTTTGTCTTTACTACACGCAAGACCGCAAGACTTAACCACCCTAACACAACTGCTAAGAGTTTGCCCTAAATCGCTAAAGCTATCAATCATTACCGGATAAACACCCCAGAGCAAAATCATTTTTTTAAAAACATTCTCTTTAGTCGTAATCGCCACAATAGAACTATGCGGATGCAGCCGGCTTAACCATGAAATAGAATCTTGATTATCTGTAGGCACAACAATCACTTTCGCGTGAGTGTAATTAGCAACATTAACTGTTGCTTGGCTAAAAGCTCCAATTAAATTGTGATCAATCTGCGCATCTGAAAAAGTTATTCTTTTTGGAAAAAACTTTAATTCATCCTCTGTTTTAGCAGCAATATTGAGCATTACCTGTAATGTCTTTACCGGATACCGGCCTACAGCAGTTTCTTCAGAAAGCATTAAAGCATCTGTACCGTCAATAATCGCGTTAGCAATATCAGTTACCTCTGCCCGTGTTGGCTGAGGATTATTTACCATTGATTCTAACATCTGAGTAGCAGTAATTACCGGCCTGCCGATTTTATTACATTTTCCAATTATTTTTTTCTGCAGAAAAGGTACATCTTCCAAACTTGTTTCTATACCAAGGTCACCCCTGGCAACCATTACCCCATCACTAACTTCTATAATCCGGTCAATATCCTCAAACGCTACTTTCCGTTCAATCTTAGCAATCACAAAAGCAAAACTTCCTTTTTTCTTTAAATACTTTTTAACTGTTAAAATATCCTCTGCGCGCTGCACAAAAGAAACCGCGACAAAATCAACCTCTGATTGAACACCGAATTCAAGGCATTTAAGATCATAGTCTGTAACCGTAGGAAAACTAAGAACCTTATCCGGGCAGCTCACTCCTTTTTTAGGAAAAATCATGCCTCCTATTAATACTTCACACATAATTTTATTTTTATTTTTTGCCGTAACAATCAGCTTTACAAGCCCATCATTAAGGTAAACAATATTATTTTTACTCAGCTCATTAAGAAATAATGGATTATTTAAAGAAACTCCTGTTTGAGTGCCAATGATATCATTTGTAGTTAAGAAAAATTTTTGGCCTTTTTTTATTTCAATAAAATCTTCCGATAATAAGCCAATACGAATTTTTGGACCCGGCAGGTCCTGCAAAATACCTACAGGAGACTTTAATTTTTCAGCTATGGATTTAAGTGTGTTTATAGTTGATATATGATCTTCAATCGCACCATGCGAAAAATTAAATCTAGCAACATCCATCCCGGATAAAATCATTTTTTTTAAAATTCCTGGTTTAATACAACTAGGGCCAATTGTGCAAATTACCTTTGTCTTATTCCAATATTGCTGCATAAAAACCTCCCGTTGATTATGGTTAAATTAATTATTTATATGAAAATTTCTTCCCGATTATTTTTATTATACTTATGTTCTAAATAGAACACAAGAATAATAAAAATCAAAATAAAAAAAACCCGCAGAAGGATAAAAATCCCTGCGGGTTTTTTACTTAATCAGCTTTTAATCTTTAATACATACCAGGCATTCCACCGCCCATTCCTCCTCCCATAGGAGGCATTGCCGGACCTGCCTTTTCTTCTTCTTTGATATCTGTAACTAAAGCTTCAGTAGTCAAAAGTAAACCAGCAATACTTGCGGCATTTTCTAACGCGGAACGACTCACTTTTGCAGGATCCAGTACTCCTGATTCAAGCATATCCACATATTGACTTGTCGCAACATTAAAACCAACATTGCCTTTTTCCTTTTTCACCTGATGCACGATAACTGACCCTTCTAAACCTGCATTCTCCGCTAATTGGCGTATTGGAGCTTCTAAAGCCTTTTTTATAATCTCAACACCAATCTGTTCTTCACCGCCAAGATTCAATTTAGATAATTTTTCCGCTGCACGGATTAAGCCAACGCCACCGCCAGGCACAATCCCTTCTTCAACTGCAGCACGGGTTGCATGTAGGGCATCTTCAACTCTGGCTTTTTTCTCTTTCATTTCTGTTTCTGTGGCTGCACCAACATTAATTACTGCTACTCCGCCAGCCAATTTAGCCAAACGTTCCTGTAATTTCTCTCTGTCATAATCAGAATCTGAATTACTCATTTGTGTCTTGAGCTGATTAACTCTGGCTTTAATGGCTTCGGTCTTGCCTGATCCTTCGACTATAGTAGTATTTTCTTTATCTATCCTTACTCTCTTTGCTTTGCCCAAATCGCTTAATTCAACATTTTCCAACTTTTCGCCTAAATCCTCAGTAATTGTCCTGCCGCCAGTTAAGTTAGCAATATCTTCAAGCATTGCTTTTCTTCTGTCTCCATAACCTGGAGCTTTTATCGCGCAGCAATTAAGAGTTCCTCTGATTCTGTTAACAACTAAAGTAGCTAATGCTTCGCCATCAATATCTTCAGCAATAATCAAAAGCGGCTTGCTGGTACGAGCAATTTTTTCCAATAAAGGAAGTAAATCTTTTAATGCGGAAATCTTTTTCTCATGTAAAAGGATATAAGGATCCTCTAACACGCATTCCATTCTATCTGTATCAGTAGCAAAATACGGAGAAAGATATCCCTGGTCAAACTGCATACCTTCAACTACAGATAAAGTAGTTGCCATTGATTTTGCCTCTTCTACAGTAATTACTCCATCTTTACCAACTTTATCCATTGCTTCAGCAATTAAATCTCCAATACTTGCATCACTATTTGCAGATATTGTAGCTACCTGAGAAATTTCTTTTGCTTCTTTAATTGGTTTAGCGATTCTCTTTAATTCCTTAATCACACTCTCCACTGCAAGTTCAATTCCTCTTTTTAAAGCCATTGGATTTGCACCAGCAGTAACATTTTTTAACCCTTCTTTATAAATTGCTTCAGTCAAAATTGTGGCGGTAGTTGTGCCGTCACCTGCCAAATCACTGGTCTTAGATGCTACCTCTTTAACCAACTCAGCGCCTAAATTTTCATAAGGGTCACTTAATTCAATTTCTTTGGCTACAGTTACACCATCTTTTGTAATTGTTGGCGAACCAAATTTTTTATCTAAAACAACATTTCTCCCTTTTGGGCCTAAAGTTACTTTAACCGCTCTGGCGAGCTGTTCTACTCCGCGCAGTATTGCACGCCTTGCTTCTTCATTATACAAAATTTGTTTGGCCATAATTCACCTCCTTAAGCTAAAATACTTCACTTAGTTAATAATTGCTAAAATATCGTCAACTCTGAGAATTAAACCACCTATTCCATCTTTTGTGGTAATCTCAGTTCCAGAATACTTACCAAAAATAATTTTATCTCCAACTTTTACATCCAAAGAAACAACTTTACCATCAACCACTTTTCCTGTTCCTACAGCAAGAACTTCAGCTTCCTGAGGCTTCTCTTTTGCGCTGTCAGGCAACAAAATACCACCTTTTGTTTTTACTTCCGGTTCTAAAATTTTAACCAACACCCGATCTCCTAAAGGCTTTATTTTCATCTTTTCCTCCTCCTTTCTACTTTTTATCAGCACTCTCACCCGAGGAGTGCTAAAAACTACTTAAACAGAATTTAACATATTTATTAAATGAAATCAAGGTTTATTTTAAGGAAAAATTAGGTATTTTTCAAAAAAATTAGCACTTTTCTAACTAATTGACTGGATATACTCTTTATTTTGATAAAATATAAGCTTTTTCTATACCTTTTAATGTCAAACAAGGATCATAAATATTTATTTGCTGACAAAATTTTTGCATTAATTTTAAATTGCCTCCAGTAGCAAGAACAACTGCCTCTTGCTTTAACATTGCTTTAAAAGACAAAATAAATTTATCAATCATAAACGCGCTTCCATAAATAACTCCGTTTAAAATTGAATTTTTGGTATCTCTGCCTAAAACTTTACCGGGTTTTTTTATTTTTAAAGCTGGAAGCAAAGCTGTTTTTTCAGATAAAACAGATAGGGACATATTTATCCCAGGAGTAATTACTCCGCCAAGATACTCTTTTTGTCCTGAGACAACATCCACTGTAATTGCGGTGCCGAAATCAACAATTATTGCCGGAGTTTGGTAGTTATAAATCACGCTTAACGCGTTTGCTAATCTGTCAGTTCCTACCTGCTCAGGAAACTGATATTTATTTTTTACCGGGATACTAATATCCTGAGTTAAAATAAATACTTTCGCTTTTGTAAAAATTTTTAAGCAGATTGCTTTTAATCTTAATTCAACAGAAGGCACAACCGAACAAATAACAATTTCTTTGACTTCATTCGCGCGCGCAAAATACCGCGTAAACGCTTTTTTAATCTGAGAGCTAAAGATATCCTTTTGCCCAATTCCCTTAGTAGGCAAGCTCCATACATCAAACGCGCAATTTATTTGTTTTATGCCAAAGGTAATATTTGTATTTCCGATATCAATTGCAAGCAGCATTATTGCGAATTAATCCTTTAATAGTTTTCGGTAAAAACAAGATCTCTGGCCTGTATGGCAAGCAGCTCCTATTTGTTCAATTTTAAGCAGTAAAGTATCATAATCACAATCAAAATATATTTGCTGTATTTTCTGGAAATGGCCGGAAGTTTCACCTTTAACCCAATAGCATTTTCTTGATCTTGACCAATAAGTGGCAAGCCCTGTATCAATTGTTTTTTGCAAAGAATCTTTATTCATATATGCTAACATCAATACATCGCCATTTTTATAATCCTGGACAATCGCGGGAATTAAACCCTGCTGATTATATTTTAATTTATCCAAAATTTCTGTATCCTGCATACACATTTTCTTCATTTCAGGTTTGTTTTGCATTACTTATTGCCTCCTTAAGATTAATTTTTCCTTCATACAAAGCTTTGCCAATAATTGCGCCATAAAGATGCTTATACTTTAGAGATAAATCATTTAATTTTTTAATATCTGCCAGATCAGTAATACCGCCTGAAGCAATAATCTGCAAACATGAATTTTTTAACACTTTTTCTATAAACACAAAATTAGGCCCGGAAAGCATACCATCCTGCATAATATCAGTAACCACTGCCATCTCAATACCAGTATCCCGCATTTGTTTTAAAGCTTCCACTGCTGTAAGCGCTGTTGATTTTGTCCATCCTGTATGCTGGACAAAATAATTTTTTTTATCCGAACTTTTAGCGTCAATACTTACAATAATCCTCTTTAACAATAATTTATCATACCTGACAATTTCCTGCAAAAAATTATGACTACTAAAAATTTTCGTGCCAATAATAACCTTGTGTACTCCAGCGTCAAATAAAATTTTAAGGTCATCTACACTTCTTACCCCGCCGCCAAAGTGTACTTTTACGCTTAGATTAGCTTTAACTTCCTGAACAACCGCGATATTTTTTAGCCCTCCGCGCACTGCTCCATCTAAATCAACAATATGAATAATTTCCGCGCCCTGAGCTTCCCATTGTTTGGCAACAGACACAGCAGAATCAGAATAAACTTTTTTCTGTCCATATTCTCCCTGCACAAGCCGTACAACTTTTCCGTCTTTGAGATCAATTGCTGGAATTATAAGCATAATTAAAAATCCAGAATTCCTTTTGTCGAAGTAATTTCTTTCCTGCGCGAGTCAATCATTGTTGCTCTATCAAACGCAATACCTAATGCTTTAAAGATAGCTTCACAAAGATGGTGAGTATCCCCATCATAACGATAATCTATATGCAGGGTTATCTTAGCATGTTGAGTTAATCCTGCAAAAAAATGGTTTAACTCGTCAAAGTCAAATTTTTCTTTACCTGTAAGAGGTTTTATTTTATGCGGATTTTCTACATTTGACAGAGATTCTTCTATACGCACTAAAGGCCTGCCGCTTATATCTATTGACACACGCGCTAAAGTTTCATCCATTGGCACATAAGCAAAACCATAACGTTTAATGCCTAAACCAGGGCTGATTGCCTTAGACAAAGCATTTCCTATCGCAATGCCAATATCTTCAATGCCATGGTGGGTTAAGTCACTAACAACATTTAAATCCAGATCAAAAAAACCGTGAAAAGCAAAAAGATCAAGCATATGGTTTAAAAAGGCAAACTCCGTTGTTAATTTTGTCTTGCCCTCTCCGTCTACAACTAAATTTCCGCTAATATCAACTTCCCTTGTTTTTCTTTTAATTTCCGCGCTTCTTTTTTTATCTGTCATAATTCCTCCTTTTGCTCTTAAACAAACCGCGCTTTTAAAGAATCTATATGTTTTTTCATCCCTTCTATCTCAGCAATTTTTTCAACCGCTGGTTTAACTCTTTCCAGGGCTTTTTTAGAATAATCAATTAAATGTGTGCTTTTGAGAAAGCTGTCCACTCCCAAACCGGAAAAAAACCGCGCTGTGCCTGAAGTAGGAAGCACATGGCTTGGCCCGGCAATATAATCGCCGATAACAACTGGAGAATGCGGCCCAATAAATACTGCTCCAGCATTTTTTATATTTTTTAGCACTTTATTCGGTTGTTTTACGATCAGTTCTAAATGTTCCGGCGCGATTTTATTTGCCACAACCGCAGCTTGTTCAAGATTTTTGACCATAATCAGATAACCGCTGTCAACTTTCTTGCGCACAATACGCGCTAATTTTTTTGAAGTGGTAATTAAAATAGAAATACCCATTGAATGCTCAGACTGTGCCTGTAAATCAGCAATTACATAATCCGGATTCGCGAAATTATTAGCAATTACTACAACCTCACTAGGCCCAGCCAGCATATCAATATCACAGTAACCAAACACCTGCCTTTTGGCTTCAGTTACATATTCATTGCCAGGCCCTACAATCTTATCCACTTTTGGCACAATCTTTGTGCCAAAAGCCATACCCGCAATTGCCTGCGCCCCGCCTATTTTAAAAACCGCGTTTACTTCAAGCATATTTGCCACAGCTAAAATATATGGATTTATCTCTCCTTGTTTATTTGGCGGTGTACACAAATAAATCTCGTCTACACCAGCAACTTTTGCCGGCAGTACACTCATATAAACAGAAGAAACTAACGGCGCTGTACCCCCAGGCACATAAACACCAAGTTTTTCAATCGGCCTGATTATCTCACCAAAAACAACACCATCTTCCCGTTTTGTTTTCCATGATTTTTTAACCTGTTTTTTATAAAAACCAGTAATATTATTAATCGCAATTTTTAAACTGGAAATAAATTCAGCGTCAATATTTTGATAAGCAGCGTTTGTCTCTGCTTCTCCAGCTTGAATCTGGCGTAAATTTAGAGTAGCTCCGTCAAATTTTTTTGTATATCCAAGCAATGCTTCGTCTCTATGCAAATAAACATCCTGAAGAATTTTTTCTACTGTTTTTTTAATTCTAATTTTACGCGTTGAAATTCTGCCATAAATTTTTTCCAACATATTTCCTGAAAATCTAATTGCCCGCATTTATGATAACTCCACTTGTTTTAAAAAATCCTGAATAATTTCATTAGCATTAACAATAACATTTTTAAAAGCAGGGATATCCTTTGTGCCTGCCTGAGCCAATTCTTTTTTCCCCCCTCCGCCGCCACCTGTTAAAGCAGTAAACTTCTTGATCATCTTTACCGCGTCCAAACCCTGATCGCATAAAGAAGAGCTTATCCCCAGAACTAAAAAGCCTTTATTCTGAAAACAAGCGCCTAATACACAAATTACCGGCTCTAACTTATTTTTTACCAGATCACATATTCTGCGCAAACCATCCATTTGCAAGCCTTTTATCTCCGCAATAACTAAATTGATCCCTTCTACACTGCAAGCATTGTTAATCAAGTTTTCTGTTTCCTGCAAAAGCAAACTCTGCTTTAATTTTTGCAATTCATTTTCCTGTGCCTTAACCTCTAAAACAAGCTTCTGTGCGGCATCAACTACTTTATCAGAACTTGTTTTTAAAATTGAATTTAAACTATTCAGCAAAAACTTATTATGCTGAACTACGTCTAACGCTTTCATGGCTGTTACTCCCTCAATCCTGCGCACTCCCTGGGCAATAGAACTTTCCGTAGTAATCTTAAAAAATCCAATTTCTCCTGTATTATGAATATGAGTTCCACCGCATAATTCTTTAGAACAATCTCCAATGCATACCATACGCACATTCTCTCCATACTTTTCCTGAAAAAAAGCCAATGCCCCGGCAGCTTTCGCCTGGTTAATATCCATAATTTTTGTTTCTACAGGCAAATTCTGCCAGACACACTGGTTAACAATCAACTCTATGTCTTTAAGTGTATCCTGCCCAAGGGAACTTAAATGCGTAAAATCAAAACGCAGTTTTTCCGCACAAACATAAGAACCTGATTGCTGAATATGCTTTCCTAACTTTTTCCTTAAAGCATATTGCAAAAGATGAGTTGCTGTATGATTTCTTGCTGTATTTGCCCTTTTCTGAAAATCAACTTTAGCTGTAACTTTGTCAGAACTTTTTAATATCCCCTTTTTAATTAACGCGCTATGTAGTATTGCCTGTCCAACTTTTTTAGTATCAACAATTTCGGCTAAAAAAAAATCATTAACAAATTCTCCCCTATCGCCGTCTTGTCCGCCTGATTCCGCGTAAAAAGGAGTTTGCGCAATTACAATTTCAACTTTTTCACCTTTACAAGCTGTATTTACCAGAGTGTCATCTTTTAAAATCGCCAAAACATTTGAACTGCATTCAAGGTGTTCATACCCCCTAAATTCACTTACTATCCCCTGCAAAATTGTGCCAGCGGTTTTAACAAAAATTTCATTGCTAATCATAGTATTGCCGCGTGAACGGCTCCTCTGTGACTCCATTTGCTTTTCAAATTCAAGATCAGATATTTCTATATGACTATTGCTAATACGCTGCACAATTGCTTTGCTGATCTCAAGCGGCACACCATAGGTGTCATACTGAATAAATGCCGCCTTAGTAATCAGATCAGTAATCTGTGCTTTATCGCTATTTTTTTTATTCTCCAGTCCTGCAAGCAATGTTTTAAACTCCACCTCAGCCTGAGGAGAACGCTCTTTAATTATTTTCCAGAATAAATCTTCTTCATTTTTTATTACCCCTGAGATAAACTCATGCTTTTGCTGAGTCTCAGGATAATGATCCTGCATAATCTGCGCAATACTATAAACTAATTTATAACAAAAAGGCTTTTTAACCCCGATCTGCTTCAAATAAACCACAGATCTGCGAATTAGTTTACGAATTACATATCCCTGTTTTTCATTACACGGGACAACACCATCAGCGATGGCAAAAACAGCAGCGCGCATATGATCTGCGACTGCCCTTGCTTTTGTCTGCATCCAGCCCTGCTCAGAAGAAATATTATCTCTGGCTAAATTTTCTCCTATTGCAGATAAAATCGGCACAAATAAATCAGTCTGATAATTTGAACGCACATTCTGCATTACACTGGCAATGCGTTCAAGCCCCATGCCTGTATCTATATTTTTGTTTGGTAATGGTAATAGCGTACCGTCTGTCTGCCGTTCATACTGAGTAAAAACAAGATTCCAAATTTCAGTAAATCTTCCGCAGCTGCACGCGGGGCTGCAATCAGGACGCTTACAGCCGAATTCTTCGCCCCAGTCATAAAAAATTTCTGAACACGGCCCGCATGGGCCATTTGGCCCTTGTTTTGGAGCATTTGCCGGCCAAAAATTATCGTTATCTCCTAATTTTATAATTCTCCTCGGATTTATGCCAATTTCTTTAACCCAAATCTCATAAGCCTTAAAATCATCTTTATGTAGAGTTATCCATAATCTGTTTTCAGGCAAATTCAAAACACCGGTAATAAATTCCCATGCCCACTTAATTGCTTCAGGTTTAAAATAATCTCCAAAAGAAAAATTACCCAACATTTCAAAAAAACTATGGTGGCGCAAACTTTTGCCAACATTTTCTAAGTCTGCGGTACGTAAACATTTTTGCACACTAACCGCACGCTTAAACCCGCAAAGATTGCCCATAAATTGCTCTTTAAACTGATTCATCCCGGCAGAAGTAAACAAAACAGAAGGATCATTTTTCGGCACAAGAGAGTCACTCGGTACAATTTTGTGTCCCTTTTCTTCAAAAAATTTTAAAAATTTATTTCTTATCTCTGTACTTTTCATAATAAATTAGATTTTTTAGATAAATTAAACCCAAATTCTTTGCAATTCATAAGGCCTTGCACCGTGACGCATAACATGAAAATCAAATATTTTATGGCACGGCTTTGCCACGGAATAAAATTACCTGGATGTCTTGTTAAATTTTTATTTTTTTTGCAACCTATTGACAAATACCTCAAATATGGTATATTTATTATAGAATCACGATATGAGGCTATCCAAAGGGTTTCGTCCTGCGATAATGCCTCTTTTTTTTATTTAGCCTTTCTTAATTCTAATTTTTTTCTTAATCCATTCATAAATACAATGTTTTTACTAAAATGACGTAACAATGAAGAATATTTATCTTCAAGATATTTTCTAAATCT
>QNCH01000022.1 GCA_003645745.1 Candidatus Omnitrophota bacterium | reverse complement strand
GTAAGTAGTGCTTTCAAGTATTATTAGCTGTTGCTTATGCAAATATTTGCTGATCTGTTCACACGCAGAAACAATATATGAAATATCAGGGTCACGGCTTTTTCTTAAAGGAGTAGGCACGCAAATATTAATTGTATCAACTGCTTTTAAAATTGAATAATCAGTTGTAGCTTTTAAATTTCCAGAGCCAACCACTTCGCTCAAATCTTTTTGGCTTACATCAGCAATATAAGATTTTTGATTAGAAATTGCTTTAATTTTATTATCATCTAAATCAATGCCAATAACCTTAAATCCTGCTTTAGCATATTCTACAGCAAGAGGCAGCCCCACATAACCAAGCCCAATAACAGCGCAACATGCTTTTTTATTTTTAATCTTATTAATTAAAGACATAATATTCCTTTCATTTACTCAACAGTAACACTTTTAGCAAGATTACGCGGCTTATCTACATTACAACCGCGTGCCAACGCAACATAATAAGCAAAGATCTGCAATGGCAAAGCAACAAGCAATGGAGAAAAAATTTCCTGCACATAAGGTATATAAATTACATCATCAGCATAATTTTTTATTTCCTGATTACCCTCAGTAGCAATAGCAATGACCCTGCCATGACGCGCTTTTATTTCCTCAAGATTAAAAAGCATTTTCTCATACGTGCTGCTTTCAGTAACAATACAAACACAAATCAACTCTTTGCAGACTAAAGTAATCGGGCCATGTTTGATCTCTCCTGCAGGATAAGCAGAAGCATGCACATAAGCAACTTCTTTTAACTTTAATGCTCCTTCTAAAGCGTTGGCATAATTTATCCCTCTTGCTAAATAAAAAAAATCATTATACTTTGCGTATTTTTTAGCACATGCTGCTATTTGCTGTTCAGATGCCAAAACTTTATGCATTAAAGATGGGATAAACGTCAATTCTTTGATTAAAGAACTCTTTAAACTTTTTTTAATAATACGCTTTAAAGTACCTAAAAATATTCCAATAGAATACAACGCAAAAAGCTGAGCAGTATAAGCTTTAGTTGAAGCAACTCCTATTTCAGGCCCTGCGTGGATATAAAATACTGCGTCTGATTCTCTCGCTATTGTAGAACCAACCACATTACACAATGAAATTGTACGCAAACCTTTTCTTCGCAATTGCCTTAACGCAATAAGTGTATCTGCGGTCTCTCCTGACTGGGTAATTGAAATAATCAGGCTTTTTTTGCTGTAAATGAAATGCTTGTACTTAATTTCACTTGATATTTCAATGTCAGTATGCAAATTAACGAAATACTCAAAAATAAACTTCCCAACCATACCAGCGTGAAAAGAAGTTCCGCAAGCCTGAATGACAATTTGATTTATATCTGCTGAATATTTTTTTATTTTGGAAAACTCTGATAATTTTAAACTAAAATTATCAGAGTTAAACTTCTCAGAAAGAATTTTTTTCAGCATTTTAGGCTGCGCATGAATTTCTTTTAGCATAAAATGCGCGTACCCATCCTTTTGCGCGCTATCTATATCCCAATCCACCAAAGAAACATTGTAAGCAACATTATTACCATTTAAATTAATTACATTGAATTTACCTTGCTCAATTATGGCAATCTGATAATCTTCAAGAAAAACTATCTGCCTGGTATATGGAATAACTGCAGAAGCATCAGAAGCAACAAAAATTTCATTTTTGCCTATGCCAAGTATTAAAGAACTGCCATTCTTTGCAGCAACCATTTTTTCAGGCTCATTTTTATTAAGCGCTGCAATCGCATAAGCGCCTTTTAAATCCATTAACGTGCAAATAACTGCTTCCTCTAAATTCTTAGCGCCTTTTTTTAAATAATCCTCAATAATATGAACGATTATTTCAGAATCAGTATTAGAACGAAATTTATGGTTATTTTTTTTTAGTTTGTTTCTTAACTCCGCATAATTTTCAATTATCCCATTATGCACTAAAACTAAATTATTCTCACAATCTGTATGAGGATGAGCGTTTACCTTTGAAGGCTCTCCATGGGTTGCCCAACGTGTATGGCCAATACCCACATTACCCTTAACAGGATACTCTGCTAATGTTGCAGCAAGATTCTCTAGGCATCCTGTTTCCCTGCAAAGATATAAATCATTGTTATCTAAAGTTGCAATGCCTGAAGAATCATAACCACGATACTCTAACCTTTGCAAACTTTCTAATAAAACTTTACTAATATTTCGTTTACCTATATAACCAACTATACCGCACATTTTTTACCTTAAATATATTCAGACATATTTATAAACATATTCAGGAATATGATATTCCACATGAGTTAAAACATAACCCAATAAATTAACCTTTGACTGCACTAACAATTCCTCTGCCTGTTCCACCATACCTTTTTGCGTTTTTCCAAGCCGTACAACTAAAATCATTCCATCCACCTGCGCTCCTACAACACCAGCATCAGCAATTGGCAAAATTGGTGGAGTATCCAGAATAATCAAATCAAATCTTTTTCTTAAAATGGCTAAAAGTGTCTGCATCTTTTCTGACGCCAGGAGTTCTGAGGGATTTTCAATGATCGAACCTTTAGGCATAACTGTTAATTTATCTATTTTGGTCTTAAATAGAATATTATCAATGTCTGTGCCTATTGATAAATATTCAGAAAGCCCTGTTTTTGATTTAAGCCCCAAAGCCAGATCAACAACACCGCAACGTAAGTCGCAATCTATAAGCAAAATATTATTAAAATCAATATCTCTGGTCATAATTACCGCAAGATTTAACGCGGTAATTGACTTACCCTCCTCAGTGACAGCACTGGTAATCCCGATAGCTTTTATATTTTTTTGGCGGCTTAAACTTTTAATGTTTTCACGCAATCTACGATATTGCTCTGAAATTGGAGATTTAGGATAAAAATAAGTAACAATATGGGGATTTATATTCGCATCATTTACACTCTTAAGTACAAATTGACGCGGTAAAGATGGAAGGCTCAAACCATTAAATTGTTTTATCTGTGTATTTTTAAAAAAATCTGAAATTTTACCCATTAACTCCTCCCTAAGGGACAGTAAACAAATAAGTATTACAATTTCTACCTCACAGTTACAGTCACTAAATTTACATACCAGTAAAAGAAAGTATTAACACAACCCCAACAATCAAAATAAACACAATTGCTACAAAAAAATAAGAGAATTTAACGCTCTGTTTTCTTTTACTCAACTCTTTTTCCGTGATGATCACTGAAATTGCGCCAAGAACAGGCATTTTAAGCGTTTCCTTTGCTTCAGCTGTATCACGAAATGAAGTATCGATCATTTCAACTAAATAAACACAAGCATATCCAGTGCCCACCCCCAAACCAATCCCAAGAAGTAAAATTTTAAGCAAATTAGGTTTTATCGGCTTTAAAGGCAACCGTGCTGGATCAATAACTGTGAAACGCGTGCCTTCCTTAAAACTTTCTAATTGCTGGGTAATCCTGGCTGTCTCAAGCCTTTGCAAAAGCATAGCATAAATATCGCGATTAACCATAGTATCAAAAGATAATTCATCATCTTTATGATCACCCAAATTCTGAGATTCATTACTTAAATTTTCAGGCAAAGAAATTTGCTGTTCATTCGGAGTATTTTTTAATTCCTTTAAAATTAAATAAGAAAGGACCTCTTTATCTACAGATTTTTTTTCAGGAATTGGTTTAATCGCAAAAGTATTTTTTGCAAGTTCAGCTTTTAATTTTTTAATTTTACCTTTTAAATTTTTTACCATTGGATGCTTTTCTGTAGAATCAATCAATAATTTTTCTAATCTTTCTCCCATAGCGTCAATTTCATCCTGTTTTATTTTAGTACGGTATAATTTTAACTGCTCCTTAAGGAACGCTACAGCAACATCAGTTTCTTTTGATTGCGATTTAATATTCTGCTGAATAAAAATATCCAACAATGTCTTTGTAATTAATTGAACCTGCTCAGGATTTCTGCCCTGATACGCTATCTTAATTATTTGCGGCGCTTTTAATTCTACAATTATATGTTTTCTAATGCGGTTAATTAATTGTTCATACGCGAGAGTTGATTT
Source organism: Candidatus Omnitrophota bacterium (assembly GCA_003645745.1). Classification (GTDB taxonomy): domain Bacteria; phylum Omnitrophota; class Gorgyraeia; order B26-G9; family B26-G9; genus B26-G9. The sequence continues at coordinate 8,517 of QNCH01000022.1, read as the reverse complement.
TACATCCTTATCTAAATTTAACGTTTTGACTAACTGCGTAATATTTTCCCAGCCTAAAATTTGCGAACGCAAAACACGTAAACGGTCAGCTACACTTCTAGATACTGCCAATCCGCTAATTAAAGGATTAATGACTTTTTCTTCTTCTACCAACACAACTACATTTGATTCATAAATTTTAGGCAGTAGTAAACTTACAACTACACTAAAAAATAAAGTAATAATAAACGGATACAAAAAAAACTGCTTCCGCCGAAAAAACATTTGTACATAACCCATCATTTCTGACTGCATTAGCACTGCCCCCTAAAAAATCTTAAAAATTATTACAAAAAATTAATTATCTTCCTCAACAAGATCATCATAAGTGCTGTAACCAGAAGCCCCTCTTAACAAAGGGCTAAAGACCTGTTCCAAAACAGTATTTACCTTATACAACAGTGTGGACGGCACATATAAAATATCTCCGGATTTTAAATCATAATTAATTTTTAAATCACCTTTATAAATTAATCTTAATAGATTAATTTTTTTGACTACAGGCCGAGTATTTGCTACAGGCCTAATAATTACTGCTCTTCGCAAAGAAGCAATATTCTCTCTTGGCAGGCCTGCTGCAATAATCGCTTCCCGCACAGGCATAAATTCTGCATGCATACGATATTTTCCAGGACGCGCGACCTGTCCCACAACATAAACGACCTTACTGTTATACTCAGCAATAATAATATCTACTTCAGGAGATTCTATATACTCAACTAAAAATTTCTTTATTTTTTCTATTGCCTCAGTCTTATTCAAACCACCCAATTGAATATCTCCAACAAATGGATACTGAATTTTGCCATCAGGTTCAACCACAAACCTGCCGCTAAATTCCAAATGCCTTCTTACACTAATTTCAATCAGATCATCTTTCCCCAGAGTATATTCACCATATTGTTCCTTTTTAATTCTATCAGGATTTAGTTTATGCTTAGACGCAGCAAAACTAACTGTAGATAAAAACATTGTGCCTAATAAAAGAAGCCAACAAAGACTATATAATAATACTTTATATCCTTTTTTCATCCTTCTCTCCTTCTAAAAACATTATATACTCAAACGTAATTGGTTTATAATTTTATGACATTTCCCTCACGCTGCATATTGATTCGTTCTTCATTCGCAAAACCGCAGGCGCAGCAAGCTGCGCCTGCGGTTTGACTTAGCTCAGATCGTTCCAATATAGGACACAGGGAAACGCCTAAATTTTACAAACCAATTGCGTTTGAGTATAAAAGACAAGATACATTTTCTGATAAAAGATTATTTTTAAATTCAGTTACTTTTATTTTTTTTAAAATTAATTCTGAAAATACCTCAAGATCAATCCCTTTGCCAATACCCACAACCCCTTGAACAAAATCATCCTTTAAAATTATTCTTTTGTAAGTAAAGCCATCTGAATTAATAGAAACTAACTCTTCACTCCCATTAATATCTGATGTATTGATTTCTCCTATACAGCATCCAGGAAGGCCTAAAAAACTAAAATTCATTACCCCTGGGAATCCTTTATATTGCTGAAAATCAGCATCCTGAGATACATATGCCAAAGCATTTAAACCTGCTGCGGTTCCCTGAGCAAAAGACTCAGGCCAAAAACAATTCCATTCTGCTTTATTGTAAGCCACATTTCCTGCGGCAAAAAGGCCAACTACATTTGTACGCAAAAATTCATCAACAACAATACCGTTTTGTGTTTCTAAAACTGTATCACAAATAAATTTTGTATTTGGCTGATAATATTTATCAATAATCAGCATACTGCATCCAATCACTTTCCCTGAATCTAATTTTACTGCTTTAATATCTGAATCGCCAAATATTTCTACAACATCCGCGGGGGAAATTAGTTCAAAACCATTTCTTTGGGAATACTCCTTAAAAAAATCTCTGCCTTTTTGCTCTAAAATTACAGATAAAAAATCATCAGGACTAACAAAAAGTTTAACATCTAAACCTAATTTACTTAAAAAAACAGGTATTTTACTACCTGCGAAATTTGCTCCTAAAATGCATACGGTTTGACAACAATGAATTAATTTTTTAATCTGTTTTAATTGTACAATATTATCTATGCTAACAACACCATTTTTGTTCGCCCCTTTTAAACCCTTAGGCGGCTTCATAGTGCGTCCAGAAGTAATGATTACACTGTCATAATCAATTTTAGTTTTATCCTGTAAAAAAATTTGTTTTCTTTTAACATTAATTTTTTCAACTTTTCTATTTAAAATAAGATTAATCTTTGACTGTTGATAAAAATCTTTTTGTTTAAAAATTAAATCTTTTTCCGCTATTGAATTGTCAAGCATTTCAGGCAAAAAATAACGGTAATATCCGCAATAATCTTCCTGCGTAATAATAGTAAGCTTAATTTCTTTATTCTTGCTGCGCACAGCTTCTGCGGCAGCTATACCTGCGGCAGAATTACCAATAATCACAATATGCTTAAACACTTACTTTTTTCCTATACTCTGCATTTTTGCAGTTTTAAGCAAATTACGCATTAATATTGCCACTGTTAAAGGCCCTACCCCCCCAGGCACAGGAGTAATAAAAGCAGCACGTTTAAACGCTTCTTCAAATTCCACGTCCCCAATCACCTTGTTACCAACACGATTAATTCCAATATCAACTACTACAGCGCCTTGTTTTATCCAAATACCCCGCACAAGATTAGGTTTACCTACTGCAACTAAAAGAATCTCCGCTCGTTTAATGTGTTCAATGAGCATACCCTGCTTTGCTGTGGCAATATGACATACAGTTGTGGTCGCGAATTTATTTAATAAAAGCAAAGCTAAAGGCTTACCCACAATCTTACTATGTCCGACAATCACAGCTTCTTTGCCATATAAATCAATATTTATCGACTGCAAAATTTCCATCACTGCACACGCAGTGCATGGAATAACTGCTTCATTGGCTAATACGATATTACCAAGATTTTCAGGATGTATGCCTTCCACATCTTTACATGGATTAATATAGCAAATTATTTTTTCTACATTTAAATGTTTTGGTAAAGGACAGCCTAAAATTATGCCATGGACATTTTTCTCGTGATTAAGCTGTTTTATTAATTCAACAACCTGATTATGTGTTGTTTGAAGGCTTAAATTATAAACTCTGTAACTAATACCTAATTGTTCCGCTGTTTTTTTTTGCGCTTTTATATATAATTGTGCAGCATGGTTATTGCCTAACTGCACAGCACAAAGCAATGGCGCTATGCCATATTGATTTTTAAAATTTTGCGCGTCTTTTGCTACCGTTTGTTTTATTTTATCGGCAATTGGCTTACCCTGCAATAATTCAGCCATATAAATGTTCCTATTTATTTTATACTTGCGATTCTACACTTTGAACAATTTTTCGTTTTAAAGCAGTAACTTTTAATGCCATTTTTCTGATTAATTTATATCTTTGCACGCAAAATGATTGGTCTTTAATTAATTTTAAATTCACACTTGCATTTAAAGCTGCTGAATAAAAACCGCTTTCTAAAAAATAAGCAGCACAACCTAAATCACTCAAAAGATTAAAATTTGCTTTCAAAACTAACTGGGAACACAATTGTAAACAATCACAAGATAAAATAGAAATTTCTAAAGGTATTTGTGCAGCTTTTTTCAAATTTTTTTGCATCAAGGATTTTCTTTCAAGGCTATCTTTAGGCAATTTTGTTGCATAGCTAAGTTGTTCGTAAGCATCAGCGTCTTTATCAACCAACAACATTAATTTTTTTCTAATCACTTCGTTTTGTTTTAATAAAGATTTAATTTCTGAAGTTTCAGATAAATTATTCTTTAAACTAAAATGCGCGGCCATAGAATTTAAGGCTGCTCCAGATGCTGAAACTAATGCTGCAGCACTGCCTCCTCCTGGCACAGAAGTTTTTTTTGCCAAAATGTTAAGATACTCTTTTAAAGAATTTTGAATAAGCATAATTATATTATCTATTGATAAAAAACAATTTTCTAATTAGCATTAATAAACTCCAATCCATCCATATATGACTGTAAAACTTCAGGAATACGGATTCTACCGTCTTTTTGCTGATAATTTTCAATTATTGCAACAACAACCCTGGGCAAAGCAAGGCCTGAACCATTTAAAGTATGTACATATGCGATTTTTCCAGTAGGGACATCTTTAAATTTAATATTTGCCCTACGCGCCTGAAAATCTGTAAAATTACTACAGCTTGACACTTCAAGCCACTTTTCAATACCGCTAGCCCAGACTTCAATATCATAACATTTTGCCGCGGCAAAACTTATCTCCCCTGTAGATAAAGACAAAACTCTGTATGGCAAATTTAAAGCCTGCAGAATTTCTTCAGCATTAGATAAAATTGTCTCAAGTTCCATATATGAATTTTCAGGCCGAACAAGCTTTACCATTTCAACTTTATCAAATTGATGCACACGCACAAGCCCTCTGGTATCTTTACCGTAAGATCCTGCTTCCCTCCTGAAACACGGAGTATAAGCGGTATAACAAATTGGCAAATCATCAGATGACAAAATTTCGTTACTATGAATATTGGTCACAGGAACTTCCGCTGTAGGGATAAGAAATAAATCATCATCTTCTAATTTATACATATCATCTTCTAATTTAGGGATTTGGCCTGTGCCAAACATTGTTTGCCTGTTTACAAGAAGAGGAGGTGATACTTCTGTATAACCATGCTTTTTAATATGTAAATCCAGCATAAAATTAATCAATGCCCTTTCTAAACTTGCACCAGCACCTTTAAACAAAACAAAATTAGCACCGCTAATCTTAGCTGCGCTGCGAAAATCTATTATTCCTAACTCCTCTGCCAACCGAATATGATCTTTAGCGATAAAGTCTACTTTTTGAGGCTCTTTCCATTTTTTAACTACAACATTCGCCTTAGCATCTTTGCCTACAGGAACAGAATTATGAGGCAAATTAGGGATTCTAATCAATATGTTATGAATTTTTTCCTGTATTTTAAAAATTCTTAAATCTTGTTCTTTAATTTCCAGAGATAATCTTTTTAAAGCGTTTGTTTTATCAGCAATATCAGCATTTTCCCGAACCAGAGCAGCTATTCGTTGAGAAGCAATATTCCTCTTTTGCTTTAATTGCTCAACTTCAGTGACTATTACACGTTTTTGCTGATCCAATTCAAGCAAGTGCGCAAGGCCTAAATCTACAAATCTATTTTTAAGCGCGGCTGCAACTATCTCTGTATTTTCTCTGATAAATTTAAGCCCAAGCACAATTATAATCCCTAATTAAATTATATAGTAAATTTCAAATTAAATTCCCGCTGAAAAATTGCGGGTCTGTCCTACCACTTCAGCAGGGAATGACATTATAGATGGTTCTATACTCAATCCTACTAGCTCTGTCAGCATTCTCTTTTTTGTCATCCCCGCAATCTTTTAGTGGGAATCTATATTCAGAATATAAGCTAACCCAACTTTTTTTCTAATCCTTTGCAACCAAACAACTTAGAAAGAAAATTCCTTATATTTAGATTTAAAATTTGTAACTGACCATCACAAAATTTTTACTTTTTCTTAGCAGAGCGCCGCGCAATCGGTACATAATGCATATCAAATGGACCAATGTAGCGCGCTCTTGGCCGAAAAATACGATTATTTCTTAAATATTCCTGAATTCTCGCTGTCCATCCAGCTACCCGGCTTACAGCAAAAAGAGTAGTAAACATATCCGGAGGAATACCAAGGCAGGAATAAACTATGCCTGAATAAAAATCAACATTTGGAAAAATGCGCTTTTCAACACCAAGCGTAGCAATAACCTGAGATTCTAATTCCTGGGCCACGGCAAAAAGAGATGATTTTTTTCTATTTCCTTTGGATAAATACTTTGCTAAAGGAGCTAAAACACGCGCGCGCGGGTCATAAGCTTTATATACTCTATGCCCAAAGCCCATTATTTTCTGTTTGTTCGCGCGAGCTTTTGCAAACCATGGTTTAACATTCTCCACACTGTCAATTTCTTTAAGCATTTTAAGCACTTGTTCATTGGCCCCGCCATGCAAAGGGCCATTCAAAGCAGCAATACCTGAACCTACAGAATAATACATATCTGAAAGTGTTGAAGCAACAACCATTGCAGCAAAAGTACTGGCATTCATCCCATGGTCAGCATGTAAAATCAGTGTAATATCCATAATTCGTTCTTCTTCCGGACTTGGCCTGCGGCCTGTAGCCATATAAATAAAATTTGCCGCGTGGCTAAGCTCAGGGTCAGGTTCAAGCGGCATATAGCCATTCCTTAAACGCAATATAGCTGCAGATAATACTGCAATGCCGGAAATAAGATGCAAACAACAATCAATGCCTGTAGTTGGATGCACTTGTCCTTTTACCTTTTTACTATCACTCTCTCCAGGAAATTCATAAATAGCATGCTCCTGGCCTAATGGCTGCGTTTCCATAGGGATTGAATCTTCATCAGCGCTAATTACCTCGACATTCTCAGGCACATACCCCTCAAGATTAACATCAGTCGTTGTATTACGCATAAGATTAGTGCCTAAGCGCAAAGCTGCCATAGGATTCATCTCTTGTACAGAAAAATTCATTAATGCTCTTAAAGTCTGATGATTGTTCCGGTATTTAATTAGTTTATTCTTAAGTAACGCAAGTTGAATTGTTGTAGGAAGTTTGCCGTATAAAAGTAAATAACATACTTCTTCAAAACTTGAATACGCGCATAAATCAAAAATATTATACCCGCCGTATAGAAGCCATCCTTTTGCCCCATTCACATAACCAATTTTACTTTCACATGCAATCGCGCCTTCAAGCCCTGGGCCGACAACACAATCAACCGGCCAATTAATAGATTTAGTAGGTTCAGGTTCACGCTTAGTATTCGTTTCAGCCAGAGCAGTTTTTCCTGCTTTTAAAACTAAATCAGTAATTTTTTTTGTTTTATTATGGTTCATTTTTTCTTATTAATCTTTCTAATTTACAACAAAATAACTTATCAACAGTCTTGATCTTAGCACTTTCTCGTCTAAAAGTCAAGATAAATTGGGGGGTCGGGAAATGAAGAGGAGACACCATAAATTTATTCTTTGAATATAATTGAATTTTTTAAAGTAGATTCCCGCTAAAAGCATTGCGGGAATGACAGTATAGAAATTTTATTGGCATTTTTGGGGTATTATTTTTTTTGTCATTCCCGTAATCTTTTAGCGGGAATCCATTCTAAAAGGTTCAATCTTGTTAAAACAATAAATTAATGATGTCCCAGCGTCAGCCAGAAGCAAGACATTGCATGTGCCCTTGCTTTCACTTCTTTAATTATACTCAAACGTAATTGATTTGCAATTTTATGTCCCCCTGCACTGCATCTTGAAACATTCTTCATTCGCCAAACCTCAACTCAACAAGTTGCGCCTGCGGTTTGGCTTAGGTCAGATCGTTCCAATCTACAGCACAGGAAAACGCCTAAATTTTACAAACCTATTACGTTTGAGTCTAATTCATCATTCCCGCTATCTTCTATAATTTGTTTCAAAGGGCAGTTTTTTCCTGAACCGTGCCCCCTGTTTTCTGTTTACTGATTCCGGGATAACAATCAATCGCTTTATGCAAATAAAATTCTGACTGTTGTTTCTTCCCATAAGTTAGGAAATACTTACTTAAATCATAATAGTAAAAAGCATATTGCGGACTAAAAAAAATAGCTTGCTGATAATTTTTCACCGCCAGATCGGAAAAATTTGGTTTATGTTTATTTTTATACAAATTAGCTAAAAAATAATAAGAAAAATCATTATCATGGAAAATCTTTACTGCTCTTTTAACTGCTTCAATAGCCTGAGCATATTTAGCGTTTTTAGATAGACAATAGCTTTTTTGGATATTCTGCTCATAATTATACTGAGAAAACAAATTATATAATAAAAATACCCCAAAGAAGCAAACAATTAGCTTATAAATATACCCATTTTCCCGCTTATTCTTATCTGAGATAGAACTATTATACCCAATTACAGCTCCAGCTAAAACCCACCAGGTAATTGCTGTTTGCGGAACAAAAAAACTGTAATCAAATAAATTCTGCACTAAAAATGCGCTAATTGCACAAATAAATCCTGCTGCAACAAATGGGTTGCGATAAACTAATGCTTCTTTAAATAGATAAACAACAAAAATAATAAAAGCAATTAAGGCAAAAATTCCAGATTCTACCCCAATCTGCAGATATATATTATGCGGATAATTAGTTTCATTCGCATCCGCAGATTTGACACTGGGGTAAACTATCCCAAAATTACCCTGCCCTATACCGCGAAAAGGTTTTTCCTTAATCAATTTAAAACTGGATTTCCAATAATTGGCTCTTTGCGTAATTGAATTCTGCGGATTGTTAAAATCAACAAAGCAATATTTCCTTTGTACAAACACAGCGCTAAATATAAGCACAACAAGAAAAAAAAACACT
>QNCH01000021.1 GCA_003645745.1 Candidatus Omnitrophota bacterium | reverse complement strand
TGCCTGATTATTTGAAAAGCTTTATTATAATTTTTCTGTTTTATCTGCGCAATAAAAGCCTTAATATCTATATCTACAGGGCAGCCTTTTCTGCACGGGCTGTTTTTACATCCCAGGCATCTTTGCGCCTCTTTTAACGCGATTTCCTCACCGTATCCTAACGCCACTTCATTAAAATTATGCCTGCGCTGCTCAGCAGGCTGCAAGGGCATAACCTGCCGTTCTATTTTTTTAAAGGACATTAGAATTTCCTTTTTCAATTTTTAAGAGACATTGCTTTTCCGCGCTCTTAAACCTCAGACTGCGCGAACTTAATTCTTTAAAATCAACCTTATGCGCGTCAAAATCAGGCCCGTCAACACAAACAAATTTAATTTCTCCACCTACAGTAACCCTACAGGAACCGCACATTCCTGTGCCGTCAACCATTATGGAGTTTAAACTGACAATTGTTTTTAATTTATACGGTTTAGTCTGTCCGGCAACAACTGCCATCATTGGCACAGGCCCTACCGCAAACACAATGTCAAAATTATTCTTTTTTAAAATCTCCCCTAACACGTCACTGACAAAACCTTTTCTTCCAAAAGAACCATCATCTGTAAGCAGATACAAATTTTTGCTCACAGAACGCATTTGCTCTTTGAGAATTAAAAATTCCTCAGTTCGTGCTCCAATGATTGAAAAAACATTATTGCCTGCCGCGTGCAAAGCTTTAGCCACAGGATATATCTCCGCGATACCAACCCCTCCGCCGATACAAATAACTTTACCGTATTTTTTAATTTCCGTAGATTTTCCCAATGGGCCAATAATATCAAGGATATAACTGCCTACAGGCAATTTACAAAGCTTAATTGTAGTTGCGCCAACTTCCTGGACAATCAATACAATTGTGCCCTCAGCTAAATTAGTCTCACAAATAGTTAATGGAATCCTTTCCCCTTTTTCATCAATTCGTAAAACAATAAACTGGCCGGGCAATGCTTTATTTGCAATATCTTCTGCGTGTATCTCCAACCTGCGCACACTCGAATTTAATTTTACATTTTTAACAATTTTATGCGCCATTAACCATTCCTTAAATTAGATTCCGCTAAAAAATTGCGGGAATGACATTGTCGGATATTCTATCCTGCCACATTTGTCATCATTCCATTTTTTTGTCATTCCAGCAATCTTTTAGCGGAAATCCATATTATAGACCATAAATTGTGCTTTTAGCATCTCACCTTCAGGCCGTCTTTGACCGATTCAAAAATCGCAAAATTCTCAAGAGAGCCTTGCTATTGCTGAAATTTTGCTCAATAAAATCAACCAAATCCAACATATTAAATTATAAATAACATCCCGGGCATGATAAATCATGCCCATACTTTTAAACTTTCTTTTACCCTTTTAATTGATTTTGCTGCTCCTGTATGTTCGTCAATCTCTACAATAATTCCCTGCAGCTCAACATTTTTAACCGCAACTTCAAACTTTTCAGGAGTATGATTTAAAAAACGCTTTAAAATCTGTTCAACTTTTCGGCCGATAACAGAATCAATTGCTCCGGTCATTCCAATATCTGTAATATAAGCAGTATGCCCAAATTCCGGCAAGACGCGTTCATCAGCAGTCTGCACATGTGTATGCGTACCCAAAACAACACTTACTTTACCATTCAAATACCAGCCCATAGCAATTTTTTCACTTGTAGCTTCCGCGTGCATATCCACAATAATTATAGAAGTTTGTTCGCGAATCTGCTTAATAATTTCTAAACTCTTACGAAATGGGCAATCTAAAGGTTCCATAAAAACCCGGCCAAGTAAATTAAGCACACCAATTTTCTGGCCGCTTTTAGCTTTAATAACACAAAATCCTCTGCCATAAACTTCATCAGGATAATTAGCGGGCCGCAGCAATCTATCCTGATAATCAATAACCTGCAAAATTTCTTTATTTTTAAAAATATGATCTCCTGATGTTAAAACATCAATGCCTGAACAAATCAGCTCATTAAATATTTTCGGAGTTATACCTGAACCGCCAGCAGAATTTTCCCCATTAGCAATCACAAAATCTATTTTTTCCCTATATTTTAACTCAGGAAGAATTTTATGCACTGCCTGTCTGCCAGGTTTACCAACAATATCACCAAAAATTAATATTCTCATTGCAATGAACACATCCCTTATGCGACCGACTCAGGAGCATAAGTTATTTGTACGAATTATCCCGATTGCTTGTTTTGACTGAAAAAAACGCTTCTACTTTTCTCAGTCAAAACAAGCAATCGGGATTTCCTTTATGCATTAATAATTATCATTTGTAGGGGGTTGATTTATCAAACCAGTAATAATAATCATATAACATAACTGGCATGATAAATCATGCCACTACAATATAATTTATTTTGTAATATTCACAAAAGCCTTACCAACAACCTATACCCAATCATTTCGCATATTCTATAATACGTTTTTCTCTAATAATTGTTACCTTAACCTGCCCTGGATATTCCAATTCCTTTTCAATTTTTTTTGCCAAATCTCTAGCTAAAAGAGCAGACTGTTCATCACCTAACCGATCAGGCTGAACAATTACCCTTATTTCCCGGCCAGCCTGAATAGCATAAGTTTTCTCTACCCCTTTAAAAGAATCTGCTACAAATTCTAATTTTTTTAACCGTTTAATATAATTTTCCAGACTTTCACGCCGCGCTCCAGGCCGGGTAGCGCTAATTGCATCTGCTGCCTGTACAAGAACTCCATAAATTGAATTTGTTTCCCTTTCATTATGATGCGCGGCAATTGCATCAACCACTAAATCATTTTCTCCATATTTCTTCGCCAAATCCGCGCCAATCATTGCGTGTGTACCTTCTACCTGATGGTCAACTGCTTTGCCTATATCATGCAATAAACCAATACGTTTCGCGACTACTGGATCAAGCTCTAACTGCCCGGCTAAGAGGCTCATAAGATAAGCGACCTCTTTTGAATGCTGAAGCACATTCTGCCCATAACTTGTCCGATATCTTAAACGGCCTAAAAGTTTCACTATCTCAGCATGCACTCTCTGTACACCAACGTCAAATACCGCTTTCTCTCCTTCTTCCTTTAAGGTTTGAACCATTTCCTTTTTTACTTTCCCGACAATTTCTTCAATCCTGGCAGGATGAATACGGCCATTAGCAATTAATTTCTCCAGAGAAATCCGCGCAATCTCTCTGCGAATAGAGTCAAACCCAGAAAGAGTAACTGCTTCAGGAGTATCATCAATAATCACATCAATGCCTGTAGCCATTTCCAATGCCCTGATATTCCTGCCTTCTCTTCCAATTATTCTGCCTTTAGTATCATCGTTGGGCAAACTGACTACACTTACAGTTGCCTCTACAGTATGTTCGGCTGCGCAGCGCTGAATAGCAATACTGATTAATTGTTTAGCCTTTTTATCTGCTGTTTCCCTTGCCTCATCTTCTATCCTTTTAATTATTACATTCGCGTCATAACGCACATCATCTTCTATACGGCGCAAAAGTATTTTTTTTGCTTCTTCACAACTTAACCCTGAAACATCCTGCAAACGCTTTTTCTCTTCTATAATTAAAGCATTCAATTCTTTTTGTTTAAGATCATTTTCCTGTATTTTCCCTGAAAGAAAATTATCTTTATTGTTTAAATCACGTTCTTTCTTTTCTATAAGATCAACCTTTCTATCCAGATTTCCCTCTCGCTGCACTAACCTTTTCTCTATACTTAACAACTCTTGTTTCTTTTCTTTGGATTCTTTTTCAAAATCCAGCCTTGTTCTGTAAAGTAAATCTTTTGCTTCTAAATTTGCTTCTTTTTGTTTAGCCCTGGCATTACGTTCCGCATCCTGAATAATTATCGCTGCCCTCTCTTGCGCATCAGCAATTTTTTTACCTGAATTCAATCGGTGAAAAACATAACCGCAAAAAAAAGAAACCACAAACACTCCAGTTATCATAATCACTGTATTCATAAAAACACCCGCCTCCTTAATAGATAGAAAACAAAACTCACCGCAGGACAGCCATCTTCAAATAATGGATAACCTGAGCATTCTATCCTTACAATAACTCATAAATAAAAAGATGAAACGCAGATAAGGCACTTTAAGCAGAAATCAATTTATTAACAGCAATATCATGGGATAAAACAGGCACATGATTTATTAATTGAAAATCAAATAATAAACCAAGTATTGGGATAGTTCTCTTTTTAAGGCTAAGTAAAAACCGGTCAAAGTAACCTCCGCCCCGGCCCAAACGATTACCGCTTGAATCAAATGCCACGCCAGGAACAACAGCTAAATCAATATCTTGCGCGGACACTTCCCTGGTAAAATCTTCTTTAGGCTGAAAAATTCCATAAGCCCCTTTGACTAATTCATTTTTATAATCTTCTTTTAATTCTAAAAGTTTTATATTTTTACTTTCTACCAATACCATTGGCGCAACTACCCTTTTCCCAATTTGAAGCATATCATCAATTATACCCATTGTCTCTACTTCACCAGCCGTTGAAATATAACACATAACTGTATGCGCATATAAAAACTCAGGTGCTGAAAACAGCTGTTTTTTTATTTGTAAACTCTTCTCAATCCGCTGCTGCCTGCTCTGCCCTTTTAACTTCCGCAATATTTGCTTTCTTATCTGCTGTTTATCCATTTTGATTTTACCTTAAGGCATTAAGAATGTCAAGACAAGTTGGTTATACTCAAACGTAATAGGTTTGTAAAATTTACAATCTGTAGGGGCATGATTCATCATGCCCGTTAGATTTTGATGATTGTTAAATTCATTATTATTATGAAATTATTATCACGGGTTTGATAAATCAAACCCCTACATTGTAATTTACTTTGTTACCTTTACCAATGGCCTCAACATCACTCTAACCACATCTCTTGCCCAAACCCTGTGCCTAATATAATCAGCCACCCTCGGGCTGTATTTATAATACATCTTTACAAACGTTTTGCCATAATTATTTTTCAACAAATGTTTATCTCTAAACCTGCTTAAAACTTTTACTTCTTCTGCCATTTCTGTGCCGTAAGCTGCTGTAGCAATAAAACAACTTCTACCACCACTACTGCTTGTGCTTGTAGGATTATTGATGCCCTGATTACTGGCTACACTAAAGGTAATTACAAAATCGTCTGTATTTATATTATTTAATTCGTCCCTGCATTTCACATAATAATTATATGTAAGGCCGTTCTCTAATCCTGTTACTTCGGTTAAGTGGTTTGTGCCTGTGGTTGCGCTAAAATTTGTCATATCCGCATAATCTGTGTTTTCCATACTTGAATATTTACAAGCAGCGTTCTCATCTGTACTTAAACTTATATCCGCGACAGTTGTGTCTAACTCTATTTCGCCTTGAGGAAAACCATTGCTTCTTATTGGAGGGGTAGTATCAGAAACTACATTTGCAACACTAAAACTTATATTGAAATCATCCGTGTTTTGATTGGGAGGAGTGACGGTGTCCTGGCATCTTATGTAGTAGGCATAGGTATTCCCATCTGATAAGCCTGATATTATTTGAGAGTGGGTTGTTCCCGCCTCATCGGCGGACAAGGAGTTGAGCAGATCATCATAGGCTGTGTTGGGAGTAGTAGAATATTTGCAAATTGCTGTTTCGTTGGTGGTTAGGGAAATTGTTGTTTGTGTTGTTCCTGAAGTTAGCGTTCCGGTTGGTTGGGGGTTAGAGCGAGTTGGTGGGGTGATGTCGGAGCCATTAAATATCCTTGCGACAAAAGTATCCCATCTTCCATTGACTTCACCTGCAGCTTCCATATTAGACCAATACATAACATAATCATTATTTGGAGAACCATAACAGTCCGGCTGATTATCCCAGCTTCCACCAACATTCCATAATCGAGCAATTCTTTTCCAGTGTGATACTGCTCCTGGATTTGTAACATCTATCGCAAAAATTTCATCTTGTCCAACTTTAGTTGTTGGACCGATCGTTGTGATACTATACTCAGCTCCATACACATAATCCGAATTACTGTAAGAAGGATTAAACACCCAACTGTTTCCTATACTTAGTGAATCCGATCTTATATCAGTTCCTGTTTCAGAAGAAGGAGGCCATATTCTATAAAAGGTATCAGGAGTTAAAGAATTTCTTAAAAATACACTATTCGAAAGATTATAATTCCTGTTCGTCCAATAACCTCCATACCCTGATCCTTTCCCTGTATCAAAATAAGGATTTCCCGATATCCATGAATCAACATAATTGCCGTCCGTGTCAAAACGTATTACACCATAGCTTCCTGAAGGAATATGGCTATAATTCCCATCGTTGGCATGCGCCATCATTATATAATTCTTTCTATCACACCATAATTCGTCAAAGTCATCCCAGCCTGTTATGTCTGTGTAATTAAGAGTTCCATTTGTCGGGTCAGTTGTCCAAAAATAAGTGCCGATTCCAATAGTCTGACCATTGCTATTCTTGACAGCATAGCTAAATGTTTTTCCATCGTTCCACATAAATCCCTGATTAAACGCATCCATAAGAGGATTTGATTCTGCGAAATCCTTCAGCAATAAATAACTATTAGGTAAAATTATCTGATTTCCAAGAGTAACAGAAATATCTCCTGCATTATATGCATATAATTCTGTTCCATAGCTTGTGACTCCATACATTAATAATTCCTCATTAGGATCAAACCAAAGATTCCGATTATATGGAGTTATTGGCTGACCATTTGGCGAATTAGGAATTATCCTATATTCTGATATAGTAAAATTATCTCTATCAAAACTCATTACTCTATTTATATACCCCACGTCATCTCCATAAGAAACAATTACAAAATGGTTTCCGCTTCCAGACCAAGGATTATTAAAATGCATCCAAGGGTTTTTATTTCGATAACTATCATTATCTTCAATCAAAGCATTTGATCCTGTCGGTCCTGTTAATCTAAATACTTCCGTATTAAAAGCGCTGTCAATTCCCTTATGATTTGACTCAAAAACAACCGGTGTTTCATTTTCTCGGTTCATCACGCTGGAATTTATGCCTATATAACTATCAAGTGATGCTACAGCGCTTCCCCCACTCCCCAAAACTCCCGCTCCTATAAATAAAATAAACAACGCAACGGAAACCATAGACAACAACGAATTAAAAAACAAACTCGCGTTTTGTGAAAAACTTCTATTTTCACGAGATGAACTAACCATTGATTTTGATTTGATTTGATTTTGTTTCGCATATTTTAAATTTACCCTGTAGGGGCGGGGTTTTCCCGCCAGGATAATATGATTAATAACAAAAATTATGATCATGACAATAATAATAATATAATTAACGGGCGAGGAAACCTCGCCCCTACGTTAGAATTTATTTTGTTATATTTGTCAACGTTTTCAACATCAATCTAACCATCCCCCTCAATGTTTGCCTATCCCGAATGTAACCTGCCATCTTCAGGCTGTATTTATAATACAGATTAACAAACGTTTTACCACAATAATTGTTTAGCAAATGCTGATCTCTAAACCTGTTTAAAATCTTCACATCTTCAGCTAATGCTCTTTGTTACTCTGCTCCGCGCACAGATGTATTTGGCACAAATTTTTTAGCCATCAGGGAGAATTGCCGCATTTGGTCTATGTGATAAGGCTTAACCTCAGCCATTTTACTGTCTAATGTATCCTCAGAGGAAAATTGCTGTAAGGTGTAGCGTTTCGCGCCGCGAATAAATTTTGCAATCGCCCCAATCGCATCCGCGTCAACAAATCCAGGCACAACTGTAGTTCTAAACTCGTAATCTATATTACTGCTCAATAAGATACTTATACTCTGCTTTATTTTATTCAAATCAACTACCACGCCGGCTGATTTGTTATAACGCTCTATACTTAAATCAGCTTTTATGTCCATAGCAATATAATCAACCAGATCAGCTTTAATTAAATCCAAAATCACCTCAGGGGCAGAGCCGTTAGTATCTAATTTTACCTGCACATTAAGAGATTTAATTTCTTTAAGCAACTGCGGCAATTTTTCATACAGCGTAGGCTCTCCGCCCTGGACAACTAAACCATCTATCCACCCGTTATTTTGAACTAAGAATTGTTTTATTTCTACAAAGGGAATAGCCTCAATTTCTGCGGGTTTTAAAACTAAACTGCTGGAATGGCAAAAAGGACAGCGAAAATTACATCCAGGCAAATAAATTACACATGCTAATTTACCTGCCCAATCAATAAAAGTACTGGGATTAAAACCTTTAATTATATATGTCATCTCTTGTTTTGAAGCATCATCTATTGTCTTGATCATTTCCAATAATTCCTCTCTCTAAATTTTACAAACCAATTGCGTTTGAGTATATTGCTGAAAATCATCATTTTATCCCCCACTAATTTTGTCCACACGGAATGATCAATATACATAAACGGACAGAGGGAAACGGTGAGTGAAGTTCGAAGTAGATTCCCTGCAAGCAGGACAATGCCCGCTAAAAGCATTGCGGGCATCCTATTGTCTATCCCGCCCCATTTGTCATTCCCTCCCCGCATTCGCGAAGATAAAGTGCAGTGGAAATCCACTAAAAATGCCTAAACTACACTTGAAACAAATGTTCTTTAAGCTTTTCAGAATGAGGGATTTCTCCATCCCATCTCGCTACAATATGGTTATCTTTTTCTAAAAGTGTTACGGGAATGTCTAAAACATTATGAAAAGCCCCTTCTACCATACCATCCATTGTATCCAGATTATGGAATGAAACATCAACTTTATCTTTAGCATCCCATTTAGTAATAAAAAACTCTACCTTATTTTTTGTAGTCTTACATTTAGCGCAATTTTCTTTACCAAATATTTTTATTTTCATTATTTCCCCCCTTTTGATATTGCATAAATACCTTTTTGCCTGTCCTCTAATTCCGCAAGCTTTGAAGGGTTCCAATTATTGACCCTGCTAAAATAACCTACAATACGGGTAATATTATAAATGTCGGTTGAGTTGCAATATGTACACGTATCTTTCATACCGCGGCTTGTTTTCGCGCAACTGTTACAAACTGTAAATTCAGGAGAAATTGTTAACTGCGCTGCCTGAGTTTGTTCAAAAGTTTTTTTAACCAAATTTTCAATAGATTCAGGCGCAGGCTTTTGCTCCCCAATAAAAGCATGCAAAATAGCTCCAGATTCAATCAATGTATGAAATTTACTCTGATCACGAATTCTAGTAATCAAATCCACCGGCACATCAGCGCGGTAATGAATGCTGTTTGTATAATAATACTGGTCTGCGTCAATATTGCCTCTTACCACTTCTTTGGCCTGAGGAAACTGCTTTAAGTCAACTTTAGGCAAACGCCTGCACGCGGATTCTGCGGGAGATTCTTCTAAAGTAAATTTAAGCCCGTATTTTTTCTCATATTGTTTTGTTTTATAATTCATAAACGCGACAATTTTTAGCCCTAATTTTAACATTTCATCTGAAACATGCAATTCTTTGCCGGTCAAATACTGCAAACATTCATTAAGCCCAATCAGCCCAATAATATATGTCGCGTTCTTAAGGTCAATATAAGGCCTGCCGTCTTTAGCAATCTTGCCCACTTCCCACATCGGCATACCAGGCTCACGCATAAGCTGCGCGATAAATTCTTTTTTCTGCAAATGCGCTTTTAAAGCAAAATCCATTGCTTTTTCCACTTCATTAAATAATTCATCCACATTACCTTTACCAGCCCTGTAAGCAGCTTGAGGCAAATTTATAGTAACATTCTGAAACCCGCAGAAACGCATACTTTCAGGATGATCAATCATATATTGGTCAGTAATTTTCTGGCGCAAACGGCAGCATTGGGAAAGCACCGCCTCATCCCCGCGGTCAAACACAAAATAAGGAGTGCCGTTTTCACTGGCAATCAAACAAGCATATTGATAAAGCTCAAACTGCTTTGGTTCTTCATAAGTTTCTTTACTAATATGCAAATCACATTTTGGAAAAGCAAAAACAGTCCCGTCTCTGTCTCCCTTTCGCCACACAGTCATCATTGCCCTGGCAAATCTGATAGCTATATCTTCATATTCTCCATATGTCTTACCTGTATATTTACCGCCAGGGCCAATTGCAGGAACTTCACGTAAATAATTCGGCACACCAGTATGGATGTTAAAATCAATAAATAAGCTCTGACTGCCGCGGGAAAACGCGTTTTGCGAAGCAGAAAAAATTAAATATTGCGCTTCCTGCGTCATTTGATGATCATCCATATCTTCAACATACGGAGCATAAAATATATTTACATACCCTATACCCAAAGCACCCGCGTAATAAGCCTGCAGGGAAGCAAGAAATGTATTCAAATGCCCTGTTAAAGTACGCGCGTATTTTGCTGGTGCGCTCGCTGTAAACAAATTTCCTAATTCTAACCCATATTTTTTTATATATTCAAGAGAATGCGAACTGCAATAAGCTCTAGGATATCCAAGGTCATGAATATGAATCATACCGCGCAAATGCGCGTTACTCACATCTTCAGAAAAAACTTTCTGCAGCATATACTGCTTTAATATTGTTTCCGCGATAGACAAATTTAACGCTTCCGGATTATTAGAAGCAATATTAGAATTTTCACAACTTTTAGAAAAAATTAACTGTTCCAGATCAAAAGTAGGGATACCAATTATATTTTGTTTTGTAAGTTTTTTATCCAGATTTCGCTCAAAAAGTTCATTATCCACTAATTCCCGAATCAGCGCGGTTGATATTTGTGTAAGCCCTGAATGAAAAACACGTTTCTCAACACTTGAAGCAATCTCTAAGGCAATCTCTTCAGAAACATCCGCTTCTTTTTGCAATGCTAAAGCAATCTTAAGTTTATCCCAGGTTACAATTTCATCCTTAGCAAGAGGAGTAACCAGCAAAGCAAGGTCAGTAGAATTTTCTGTTTTTTTGACCTTTCTCCTTACTTTTAATTGCTCGCGAACAGAGCTTCTTTTTTTGCGAAAAAGAATATAAGCTTTAGCAGTTTTAGCATGCCCGGTTTCAATCAAAACTTTTTCCACAATATCCTGAATTTGCTCAATCTCAGGCATTTGAGTTGTACCGCGATACTGCTTTTCTAAAAATAAGACAACAGCATTAGTCAACTCATCAGACAAAAGCCTGTCTTCGCCGCCCACGGAAGCTGCTGCTTTAAAAATAGCATCCGCGATTTTAATTTTATCAAACGGAACAATCCTGCCGTCTCTTTTCTTTATGCCTTTAAAACAGGATCCTTCCTTTTCAAGCTCTAATAAATCCTTTACATACATCTTCAATCCCTCCTTTTGCTTAAAAGTTCTTTCAACTCCCCCAAAAATTGATTTATATCTTTAAACTGCCGATACACAGAAGCAAACCTGACATAAGCCACTTCGTCAGTTTTTTGTAAATGCTTCATTACCAGCTCCCCAATATCAGCATTACTCACTTCCCGCTCATAGTCTCTTTGTAATTTGCGTTCTATAGAATCAACTAAACTTTCAATTGTCTGCATACTAATCGGACGTTTTTCACATGCCCTAAGCAATCCGGACAAAACCTTTTTTTTGTCAAATGGCTCACGCCTTCCATCTTTTTTAATTACCATTAAAGGCATTTTTTCAATATATTCATAAGTTGTAAACCTACGCTGGCATTTCAAACATTCACGCCTTCTGCGAATACATTCCCCCTCAGAAGAAACACGGGAATCAACAACTTTATCTTCAATATTCCCACAAAAAGGACAATTCACCTCTAAAAACCTCCATTTTCAACAACATTAAGTGATACACTATCTTGTAGTCTGTTGATACGTTACCACTACATATAGTATTTAGTCAATACTCTATTTTTACCAAAAAACACACTTATACAGCATTTCTATCCCGTTTTCTCCATTTTTCACAAAAAAACAAGTATTTCTCCTACCCCATTGTCATTCCCTGCATAGCAGGACAATGCCCGCAATCTTTTAGCGGGAATCTAATTTATATACTCAAACGTAATTGATTTGTAATTTTATGACATTCCCCTGCACTGCATATTGATTCGTTCTTCATTCGCAAATCATTAGACGCAGCAAGCTGCGCCTGCGGTTTGACTTAGGTCAGAACATTCCAATTTAGGGCACAGGGAAACGCCTAAATTTTACAAACCAATTGCGTTTGAGTATATAATATAGGATGACCTTTTATTCCGGGCATGATAAATCATGCCCCTACAGATTAATTTGATAATTTGTTATACGCTCTGCTCTATATTTGGCAAATTTTGCTTAAATTTTATTTTTTCTATGCTAAAATTATTGTTTTCAGCTTTTTTATCTAATACAGATTTAATCTCAGACAAAATATCTTTAACCAATGCCCGTAATTGGCGGCAAAAACCATTATTCCCATTATTAATAGAGATTAATTCTAAAAACCGGACAAAACTAGCCTGCTGAAAATACTCTTTACTTAACTGTATATCCTGCTCTTTTTGGATTATCTCTTCTACTTTTGAGTTAAAATGCGCCCAAATCCGCGCTAAATCCATATCTTGTTGCTGCATATAATTTTCAAGAGCAATGCTTAAAAGCACAAATTTATCTAATATGAAAGTTAAATCCTGCACACCTCTTACAGGCAAAACAAGATATGAAATACGACTCTGAATACCTAATTCAACAGAACTTGTGTCCGTTAACTGAGAACGAAAATAACCAAATATATCACTCTGCGGGAAATAATAAGGATATGCAGCAAGATGCGCAGCTTTTATTGCTTTTGCCGCCCAATGCACACCGCCTAAATTTACCTGCAAAAAATCATTATTCAAACCGCGTTCTATTTCAATACCAATAGAAATCCCATACTCACTATCATAATACGGCCCAGGCGAAAATTCAAACATAGCATCATCTAAATATGCACGGCTAATAAATTGCGCAGCACTGCCTAAAACAGCTTCTTGGAGGCCAATCTCCATACCTGCTAAATCATCACTATAAATACCTAAATCTCTTAATAAACTAAAAACTCCAATAATACGCTCCACTGCAGTTGAACTTTCCCATAATTTTACTAATCGCTGTTTAAACCATTCTTCCTGCTCAACTGGTCTGCCAAACGAATCCCTTGCAACCATTTTAAACGCATTCAAC
>QNCH01000020.1 GCA_003645745.1 Candidatus Omnitrophota bacterium | reverse complement strand
TGAATGGTACGGCCTGATTACCCAATCATCTTCTCCATGGATATAAAGGACAGGAATAGTTAATTTATTCACTACTTTTATCGGCTTTTTTTTCTTTAGCCAGAACGGGCCTGGACGCACTCCTTTGCCTTTTTTCCCTTTTGTCAAATTATAATAAATATCCTGTTCAAGATCAAGATTCCAAAAATTATAATCTATTTTTTTAAACTCTACAGGAGCGCTAACCGAAACAAAACTATTCACAGCATTTGATTCTGATAAAACAATAATACTGACTGCAGCGCCTAAAGAAAAACCAATTAAGCCTATTTGCTTATACTTCCTACCTGTATATTTCAAAACTGCTTTTAAGTCAAGCGTTTCTTTTACTGTCCATGAAAACAACCCATCACTTTCGCCATGGCCGCGAAAATCAAAAACAATCACATCAAAATCAGCCCCTAAAAAAGTAATAAATTCTTCAATTAAAACAGATTTCTTACTATTAAAAAATCCGTGCGCAATCACAATAATTTTTTTATGCCCCATAAGATAATGGTCATAAAAAATTTGATGCGCGTCAGTAGTTAAAACTATACCCGATATTTTTTTTCCATCCATTTTATACATTCCCTAAATATACAAACTTTAATTTTTTTTTAGCTATTTCATACGCCCTTTGTAATGTTTCTAAAGGAGTTGGCGGAATTTTCAATTTAAAACAAGGGAAATAACGCGAAAAATGTAGAGGAGTATCTTCTCCTGTATTTGTATATATCCAATCAGTAAGCTTTACAAAATGCGCATCAGTATCATTTAATCCAGGAATAATTAAATTTGTTACTTCCAAATGACAACAATTTTTTACAGTTTTGATAGTTTCTAAAACAGGTTCTAATGTCCCCTGGCAAATATTTTTATAAAAATTATTATCTAAAGCTTTTAAATCAATATTCATTGCCCCGAGATAAGGCAGTATCTCTTTTAAAGGCTGCTGGTTTATATAACCATTAGTAACCATAATATTCTCTAACCCATTATTTTTTGCCAATTTAGCAGCACAAAGCACAAATTCATACCAGATAAAAGGCTCATTATAAGTATAAGCGATACCAAAACAACCTAATACTTTTGTCTGAGCGATTAATTGTTGGGGAGTTATCCGCTGCAAGTTAATTCGCATATTTTGCGAAATCTGCCAATTCTGGCAGAATTTACAGGAAAAATTACATCCGCATGAGCCTAAGGAAACTACCATTTCTCCTGAATGAAAATGATACAAAGGTTTTTTTTCAACAGGGTCCAGCGCAATTCCAGTAGTTCCATAATAATTTAAAGAATATAATTTTCCAGAAATATTTTTGCGCACACCGCAGAATCCTGTATTATTTTTAGAAATAATACACTGTTTAGGACAAAGCATACATTGCACCCTATCCCCATCCAGTTGTTTATAATATAAAGCTTCAAACAAATCATTTTGCGTTTGCGGAGATGTAACAGTATTTTTTATCATTTCTGTTAATCCGCTATTTATGCCTTTGCTCATTTAAAATTATACAATCCCGCATTTTCTGAAATTTTTTTTGTCCAATACCTTTAACCAGCATTAAATCTTCTTTTGTTTTAAACAACCCATTTTGGTGTCGATAATTAATAATCCGCTGCGCAATAACTTTGCCAATTCCCGGCACACAACAAAGTAACCGCTGATCAGCGGTATTAATCGGAATAAGCTTTTGTGTTGTATCTGCTATAATCTGAGCATTTAATTTTTTGTCAGGATTATCTAAATAAATAATCCGCTCAGCTCTTCGTGGCGTAATTTTCTTCAAATAACTTAAGCCCAAGCCTAAGATTAAAATAAAAATAACAAAAAGCAAAGCTTTTCTTTGTGTATACGGAAAATCCTGCATTATTTTTTCATCAACAATGTTCCCAAAATACCAATGTTACACACCAGCTCTGTACATTCAGTGTGGGCATAGATAGATAATTTTTAAACTACAATATTTACTAATTTATTTTTAATAATAAAAATATTTTTTATTGGTTTGTCCTTAACCCATTGTTTTATTTTATCATTTGACAAAACTTTACTTTTCAATTCATCTTCACCAATATTTGCCGGCAAAATAATTTTTGCCCGTACTTTGCTATTTACCTGAACTATTAAATTAATTTCATCCTGCGCTAAAGCTTTTATCTCATATTTTGGCCATTCAGCGTTAATAATACCTTTCTTGTGTCCTAACAATTCCCACAATTCTTCGCATATATGCGGAGCAATCGGAGAAAGCAGAAGCACAACTGAATCTATTGCATTCTCTAACATTTTGCTATAAACCTGTTTTAACTCTGCTATGGACAAAGCAGGAATAATTTCATTCACCAATTCCATAATTGAACTAATCACAGTATTAAATTTAAAACCAACGTTAAATTCCTTAGTAACTTTTTTAATTGTTGTATGCATCTTAAATTTTAATCGCGAATCAAATTCTAAATTTTGTTCACATTTTGCTAATGCTTTTAACTTTAAAAACCTCTGCACTGCTGTCCAAACACGATTTAAAAATCTCCACGCGGCATCTGTGCCTTTTTCATTCCAATTAAAGCCATCTTCAGGCGGAGCAGCAAATAAAATACAAACACGTAAAGAATCCGCGCCATATTTTTTAATCATTTCATCAGGATCAACCACATTGCCTCTGGATTTAGACATTACTTCCCCATCTTTTTTCACCATCCCTTGAGTAAGTAATTTTCTAAAAGGCTCACTGCAATCTAATAATCCCTGCTTTTTGAAAAATTTTGTAAAAAACCTGGAATAAAGCAGGTGTAGGACAGCATGCTCAATGCCTCCAATATACTGGTCAACATCCATCCAATAATTAACCTCATCCTTAACAAATAAAGCGTCTTTTGAATTAGTACTGCAAAAACGCAAAAAATACCAAGAAGAGTCAACAAACGTTGCCATAGTATCAGTTTCCCTTTTTGCCTCTCCAGAACACTTTGGACAAACAACATTAATAAATTCTTTAACTGCTGAAAGCGGACTGCCGCCTTTACCGCTAATTTTTATATTTTCAGGCAGCTTTACTGGCAAATCTTGATCAGGCACAGCAACAATACCGCAATTTTTACAATAAATAATCGGTATTGGCGTACCCCAATATCTCTGGCGTGAAATCAGCCAATCGCGTAATTTAAAACAAACCTTTTTTTGTCCAATTTTGTCCTGTTCCATCCAATCTACAATTTTAAGCTTTGCCGAGTTATTATCTATACCATTAAATTGTGCTGAATTAATTAATTCTCCATTACCTTCATAAGCGCAAGTTAAATCTTGCTGTTCTAAATCTGGATGCCGAGAATCTTTAATTACAATCCGTAAAGGCAAAGAATGTTGTTTCGCGAATAAAAAATCCCTTTGATCGTGCGCAGGTACAGCCATAATTGCGCCTGAGCCATATCCAATTAAAACATAATCAGCAGTCCAAATCTGCACCTGCTCATTATTTACCGGATTAATTGCAAAACACCCGGTAAAAACGCCTTCTTTTTTTACATCTGTTGAAGAACGCACAACTTTACTTTTTTTAGAAACTTTAGATATAAAATCCAGCACTTGTTTTTCTTCAGGCTTGCCTTTAATTATTTCTTTTAAAATCTGATGTTCCGGCGCGATAACCACATATGTCGCGCCAAAAATCGTATCCTGACGCGTAGTAAAAACAGAAATAACTTTGTCTGTGCTTGTTTCACGAAAATAAATCTCCACGCCAAAACTTTTGCCAATCCAATTACTCTGCATTGTACGCACACGCTGCGGCCAATCATATAACGTATTTAAATCTTCCAACAACACATCCTGAAACTCAGTAATTTTTAAATACCACTGTTCTAAGTCTTTTTGCACAACTTCAGTTTTACACCGCCAGCAAGCATCATCAATCACTTCTTCATTAGCAAGAGTTGTTTTACATAAAGGGCACCAATTTACAGGAGATTTTTTTTTATATGCCAGCCCGCAATCAAACATCCGCTTAAAAATCCACTGGTTCCAACGGTAATACTCAGGTTTATGTGTAGCAATTTCCCTATCCCAATCATAAGAAAAACCTAATTTTTTCAGTTCTTTAACCATTAATTCAATACAGCCCTCAGTCCACTCCTTAGGAACAATCCCACGTTTTATCGCGGCATTCTCCGCTGGCTGTCCAAAAGAATCAAAGCCCATTGGATGCAGCACATTAAAACCGCACATCATTCTATAACGCGCGATTACATCTCCAATTGTATAATTACGCACATGCCCCATATGAAGGCGGCCCGAAGGATAAGGGAACATTTCTAATACATAATATTTTTTTTTATCTGAATCTGTCTCAGGCTTAAATGAATTATTTCTCTGCCAGAAATTCTGCCATTTTCCTTCAATCTCCATAGAATTATAATTTTCCATACTCTCCACTCTCTCTGATATACTCAAACGTAATAGGTTTATAAAATTTAAGCGTTTCCCTGCGCCCTCGATTGGAACATTCTGGCCTAAGCCAAACCGCAGGCGCAACTAGCTGCGTTGAGGTTTGGCGAATGAGGAACATTTCAAAATGCAGTACAGAGAGAACGTCATAAAATTGCAAACCAATTACATTTTGAACATATAAGCGTCATATATTTTAATGATAAACGATATCTCCGCATACCAAAAAATCTACGCCTATCTTATCTGTTCGCGCATTTTTTAAAGTAATTGCTTTTTGCACACAACTAACCCCATTACCAGCCACAGAATTAGGCGCGACAACACCGCCGATTATTTTAGGAGCAATAAAAAAATAAGCATAATCAACTAACGCCTCGTCAAAACAACTGCCAATAAGCTTGCCTCCGCCTTCTACTAAAATACTGGTTATCTTCTGCTGAGCTAACAAAGTTAATAAAAATCTTAAATCTATCCTGCCTTTTTGATCAAAAGGGCAAAGTATCAAATTAATGCCTTTATCCTTAAACAAACTAATTCTCTGCGCGTCAGCTTTTTCTGTTACCGCAATAATTACTTTTGCAGGAGAATCAGAACTAAAAATCCGCGCGTTTAAAGGAGTTCTTAAATGTGTGTCCACAATTATTTTTATTGGATTATCCTTTTTTAACCTGCCTTTATACCTACAGCTTAAATAGGGATCATCTTGTAAAAGCGTATTAATCCCAACCATAATCCCATCTACCCTGTTACGAATACTCTGAGCATAATTACGCGCGCGCTTACCTGTAATCCATTTGGACTCTCCATTCTTACCAGCGATTTTACCATCTAAACTCTGCCCAGTTTTAACAATAACAAATGGC
Source organism: Candidatus Omnitrophota bacterium (assembly GCA_003645745.1). Taxonomy (GTDB): domain Bacteria; phylum Omnitrophota; class Gorgyraeia; order B26-G9; family B26-G9; genus B26-G9. The sequence goes on along the minus strand of QNCH01000020.1, from coordinate 8,170 downwards.
AATTTTATGGTAATATATTTTATAAAAATTTCATTAAATTTCTTAAACTTTTGCTGCTCTATAGCAAGTTCAACCTTAATCCCAGCACTGCGAAGCTGTCTTATACCTCTTCCATTATTTAAGGGATTAGGATCCTTCATTCCAATAACTACACGCTTAATTCCAGCTTTAATAATTGCCTGCACACAGGGAGGAGTCTGTCCAAAATGCGAACAAGGTTCAAGATTCACATATATAGTCGCGCCTTTAGCTTTTGCTCCAGCTTTTCTTAAAGCATTAATTTCAGCATGGCTTGCTCCGCAACGGTAATGAGTACCCTCACTAATTATCTGTTTCTGTTTTACAATTACTGCTCCAACTAAAGGATTTGGGCTTGTTTTACCTTCACCTTTTTTGGCTAAAGCAATAGTAGTGTCTAAAAAACATAGGTCAGTTTTATCCATAAAGATTTATTTTTTTAAAGCATCACGTAAGTCAGAAAAAATTTTATATGGTACCTTTACTTTTCCCATTAGAGGCTTATTTTTACCCATTCCATGACAATCAGAACCGCCGCTAATTAATAAATTATGTTGCTTTGCAATATTTATATAGTGCTTAGCTAATGTATGGCTATGTTGGGAATGAAACACTTCAATCCCATCCATGCCCTGTTCAACAAAAAAAGGGATAAATTCATCATGCCGCATTAAGCCTGGATGAGCTAAAAAAGCTCTGCCTCCAACACTTTTAATCATCTCTATAGCCTGAAAAGGAGAAAACTCTGTCTTTTTCACATAACAAAATTTCCCATTCCCAATATAACGGCTAAATGCTTCATAAAAAGAAGTAACAGTTTTTTTCTTTAACATCGCCATGGCAATATGCAGCCTTCCAGCAACACCCAAAGGATTCGTTAAGCCAAAAACATCTTGTTCTTCTATCTTTATGCCAGCCGCGTTTAATTTTCGTACAATTTTTTTTATTCGAATATCTCTGTCTCTTTTTAACCTATCTAATTCTTCAAGGAAACAAATATTATTAAAATCAATAAACAATCCTAAAATATGCACTTCTACACCATTAAACTCACAGCTCAACTCAATACCCGCAACAATTTCTAAGTGTTTACCCTGTGCCGCCTCTATCGCTATAGGTATACCGCTAACACAATCATGATCAGTAATAGCAATCGCTGAAAGGCCGCAGCCGCAAGCATAATCAACAACTTTTTGAGGGGAAAAAGTACTGTCAGAAAAATTAGTATGAATATGTAAATCAACAAATAATTTTTTAAATTGCATTCATCTATCTTATTATAAAGAAACTATACTCAAACGTAATAGGTTTGAGTATACTATTTTTTACTGTCCCTAACTTCTGTTTTATTAATTTTATCTAACACTCCATTAACAAACCCGCCTGAATCCGCATCGCCATATTTCTTAGCCATATCTACTGCTTCATTAATTGATACTTTTACTGGAACACTTTCCATAAATAAAATCTCATATAGTGCAATACGCATAACATTCCTGTCAATCACAGCCATTCGTTCAATCTTCCAGTTATCAGCATATTTGCGGATACAATGATCAATCTGTGCCAAATTAGTAATTACGCCATTTATTAAAATATCAGTAAACTCTTTTACATCATTTTGCTCAGGATTACTATACCAATAATTCTCAACTATTTGCTCAATATTATGTTTATGAATATCATAGGCATAAAGAAGATGCAACGCACATTCCCGAGATTTAGTTCTTTTTCTCATTATTGATTATTCTCTATTTTTTCTGTTAAATTAGCCATTTCAATTGCAGCTCTAACAGCATCTTCGCCTTTATTGCCATTTTTTGTACCTGCGCGCTCTATAGCCTGCTCCAAATCATCAGCAGTAAGCACACCAAAAATTACCGGTATTCCACTTTGTAATGAAACATTAGCGATACCTTTAGAAACCTCAGCCGATACATACTGAAAATGCGCGGTTTCCCCTTTTATTATTGCTGCTAAAGCAATTACTGCGTCATACTTTTTTAAATTTGCAAGCTTTTTCACTATAAACGGTATTTCAAATGCCCCTGGGGTCCAAAATACATCAACCTTATTTCCATCTACGCTATGCCTTTTAAACTCATCTAATGCCCCATCTAAAAGCCTACTCGTAATAAATTTGTTAAAACGTGAAACCACTATCGCAAAACACTTATTCTGCACATTTAAATTTGCCTCAATAACTTTTGCCATATAAAATCACCTCTTTTTTTTTACCCACACTCAATAAGTTTACAATTTACAAACTTACTGAAGATAAATAACCCTATTCATCCAAAGGAGCATATTGAACCGGCGGATTACCTATGCTTTTCAGAATTACAGGCTTAAGATCCCATTTTTTTGCCTTCTTTATCTGTTTCAACTCAACAACAAAATTCCATGAATCGCCATAATCAAAAAGAAAAAGAAATTTTTCTCCGCGTTTTTTAAATGCCTGAAAAATTTTAGTTTTCTTAACACCTTTAATTTTTGCAGATTCAGGTTCTTCCCCAATGTCTACAAACAGCTCATACGCGTTCTCTGAATCATGGTAACATTTCAAATTATCATAGAACCCAAAACAATGGTCAAAATAAAAATCAAAAGACTGCGTAATAACTTTAGCAAAATTGTAAAGACTCTTTGTCCCGGCAATCTGAATATGCCTGCTCGCCTTATTATTACCATAATGATCTTTGACACTCACCGCAAAAATATAATATTTCAAATTACAATGCTGTTCCCCCTTGATTTCCGGTTTTTTTATACTATTCATAAAATTCAATAAAGTAGCAACCCGCGTCTGTAATTTAATCAGCCTTTTTTTCTGCAATTTTGTTTCTTCAAAAAATATATTGTTATCCATAAACGCCACTAAATCATCAAGTTCTTCATGCAAAAATGTAATTTTAAATTTAGTCCCCTGTTTTTTAACTTTTTCAATATTTTCAGCAATATCAGCACCAGAACAACTTATCTTATCTAATAGATCAAACTCAAATTTTGTAAGTAAAAATGATATTTTACGAATATGATTTCTCATTACCTGCAACTCCTTAATGTTTTAAAAAAAATCAATATACAAAAATCAGAATAGAAAACAAATAAGCTTCTAACCTGAATATTTTATACTTTATATAAAATATTCAGGCCTGCCTGTTTTTACTATTTCAATCCTTTTCTACCCACAGATTTTATTAACGAGGCATAAACATAGAACCGTTTCATATTTCGATACTATCTCCTACATTTAATGTTTGGCAATTTTCTTGATAAATTTCGAGAAAAATTTCTTTTTGTTCCTGCCCTGTGCAATGCAAAGGAATAACTTTTTCTACTCCAATTTTTTTAAGCTGGCTAAGAACTTCCATAGTTTCTTGCCTGTTCATACTTTTTAAATGAAAACCTCCTGCTGCTAAAAAAAATCTCTCTATATTTAAATTACTTTTGATCTCTTTTAACATTCGCGCAATACCGGGATGAGCACATCCTGTAAGCACACAAAAGCCTTTCTCAGTATTTAAAACTAACGCCTGCTCCGCAATACTCTGGCCTTTATATTTCCCCAAGATTTCTCCGCTGGTAAAAATACCTTCTTGTATTTTAAGCGGCTTATACCGCAAACATTCAAATAATACTCCGTTATACTGCTTGACTTTTTCTTTAAATTCAATACTAAAACCAGCACAGGTATAAATTTTCAAAAATTTCTTTTTCTGTAATAATTCCCACAGCCCTCCTGTATGGTCCCAATGCTCATGGGAAAGAACGACAGCTTCTAATAAATCGACATCCACTTCCATTTGTTCTAAATTATGTATAAGCTTATGTCCATCCGCGCCTGTATCAAATAAAATTTTTTGACCTATTAACGCAGAAAATCCCCAGCCTGTATAAAAATTTTTATTTTGAGTTTGATTATCAAAAATAATTTTTATTTTCATCATCTATCTTTCGTTACAGCCCCTTACGCACGTTTAATCTTAATTTATCCAATAAACTTAAATAATCAATAATCAGTTTGCCATTTAAATGGTCTATTTCATGCTGCAGGACACGCGCGGTAAGCCCCTCTGCTTTTATTTCCACCATTTTGCCTTTTTCATTCAACCCTTTAACAATGACATTTAACGGCCTTTTTATTTTCACACTTATATTTTCAACACTTAAACACCCCTCAACCATTGAATCTATATTTTCTGAGAGGCTGATAATTTTCGGGTTCGCTAAACTTATCACCTGACCTTTACCAATATCAGCCACTATTAAACGTTCAAACACACCAACCTGAGGAGCAGCCAGTCCAATGCCTGAAAAATTACGCATTGTAAAAAGCATTTGTTTAAAAATGTTTAAATGCTTTTTAGTTACTTCAACTAATTCCTTACACCTGTTCCTTAACTGAATATCTGGATATTTTACAATTTCTAATGGTTTCATAAAAACTCACCTATTAAGTAAAATAAAATCACCTTGCATACACCCTATGTCCTTAGCCACTACCTGGCATTTAGCCATAAATAAAAAAAATATTGGTTCTGTGTTCCCATATAACGCTTCAAAATTACCCTGTCCCTTACTGATGATAAGTTTACTGTTATAATACAATTTTAAAAATTCCCGAGAACAACGACTAATGACTGTGCCTGGAGTATCCGCTCCGCTGGAAATAACTTCTGCTAATTGATCAATACCACAAATTTTCGCGTCCTCTGCCAAAGCGTCATTAATGATTGGTTTTTCTTTTACCACAAAAATAATTTTCATTTTAGGATAATCTTTTTTTATTTCTTCAATCAATATTTTATCAAAAACTATTTCACCAGCGTTATCTGCTAAATATAAAATTTCATCAGTAGCGGATAATGCTGCTTTAAATTGCGCATAAGCAAAAAATTCTTTGTTTTGTCTTAAAAGCTCAGATTCTTTTTCTAATATTTTTTTTATCTCCTCTTCAACATTAAGAGAATTTTTTACGCCATAATCAATAATATTGCCGGCAATTGCTAATTCTAACGCTGTTAAAAGCCTATCTTCAGATTTGCTGACTTTCTCCTGTAATTGCTTGTATATTGACAGGGCAAGCTGATTGCTTTGCTCTTTTCTTTTTTTAAAAGGATCTCCACCCAGAGTATGCATTTGCACTAAATTATAAATAACTCTGCCCATCTCAGGAGGAGAAGCTTCTAAATCAAATTCCCGCACAGCTAAACATAATTCATCAAAAATTAATTTTTGAGTTTTTTGATCCGCTTCCGCCATTACTGCCGCTTCTAATGCCTGTTTAAAAAAACATGGAATGCATTCTAGATAAGTCTTCATTTTACTATTTCATTACTATTGTTAAGATAAACAATTTTCTGTTCTATTTTATTAATATCTCCCTCACTGACTAACGCGTAAGCTAAAATATAAAGTTTATCTCCAACTTCTCCGCATCTAGCTGCCGGGCCATATAAAACAATATCTTTTGAATTCTCTTCAAGTTCAATAACATAAGTTTCAAACCTTAAACCATTATTAGAATTAAGCACCTGAACTTTCTCTCCAGAAACAATACCAGATTGCTCTAAAAATATCCTGTCAATGCCAATACTACCGTTGTATTCTAAACTTTTCTTCGTAATTACTGCTCCATGAATCTTTGCCCTAAGCATATGTCTAAAAATTGCCATTACATTCCCTTCCTGAATTGCAAATTAATCACCTTCCTATTACGTTTGAGTATACCCTAATATATTTTCCCTCTTCTCTTTAAAGTATCTGGACCGCTAATTGGCTGAACAGGAGTTACAGGCTTTTCATACACACTAATCACGTTCAAACCGGTAAATATTTTTTTAATTTCTTTAATTTCTGTTTCTGACAAAGGGCTGCACGCGCAAGGCCTTAATGGAGTATTGATCTGTATTTCATCAGGTTCAATATCTTTTGCCAATTCTGCTATTTTTGCGGCATTAGCTTTATTCTGAGGAAGAAACATTATCTGTAAAGCCATTTTTCCTTTATAGATACTACGAAATTTTTTTAATCCATGTAAAATATCCCTAAATTTAACCTGCTCCGCAGGATGATTAATTTCAACCATTGCATTCTGGCTGCACGCATCCAGCTTAGCAATCACAAAATCAGCTAAACATAAATCACTAATAATTTCAGCTGAATTAATCAATCCAGCATTTGTCAAAACTGCAACAGGCTCTTTTCTAAAATCTTTTACCGCCAGTATTGTTTGTGCTAAATTTCCCGCTAAAGTTGCTTCTCCTGTACCAGAAAAAGTAATATAATCTATACGTGTATTAGATGAAATAAGATTTAATTCCCTGATGATCTCTTCTGTAGGCACATACACTTGCCTTTTGTACGCACAAGGCTTATACCTGCCAAGCTGGCAATAAACACAATCAAAATTACAAATCTTACTCTGTGAAGATAAAAGATCTATACCTAAAGATCGTCCCAGCCTCCATGAAGGCACTGGCCCATAAATATATTTAAATTTATCCATTATTGTTTCCCTTTAAATTAAAATCAATCAACCAATTTAAGGATATGTCCCATTTTGTCTTTCTTAGTTTTTAAATAAACCTTGTTCTCTTTTGTCGGCGCTATTTCTATTGGCACACGTTCAACAATTTCAATGCCATAACCTTCAAGCCCAATAATTTTATAAGGATTATTAGTTAAAAGCCTAATTTTTTGAATTCCTAAATCTGATAATATCTGCGCGCCAATGCCATAATCCCTTAAATCAGGTTTAAAACCTAATTTTTCATTCGCCTCAACTGTATCAAAACCATGATCTTGTAAAGCATATGCTTTTATTTTATTTGTTAAGCCTATACCGCGTCCCTCCTGACGCATATAAAGCAGTACTCCCTGTCCATTCTTCTGGATAATCCGCATAGATTTATGCAATTGCCTGCCGCAATCACACCGTTTTGACATAAAAACATCACCAGTTAAGCATTCAGAATGCACACGCACAAGGCTTGGATTTGTAATTTTATTCAACACAAGCGCAAGATGAGGCAAATAATCAACATCTGAATTATAAACAAACAACTTAAACTTTCCATATTCAGTCGGCAGATTAGTCTCAGCCATCTTCTTTACCAAAGTTTCATTAATCCGTCTAAATTTTATTAAATCAGCAATTGTCGCAATTTTTAAATTATGCTTCTGAGAAAACTTAAATAAATCAGCAGTTCTGGCCATGGACCCATCATCATTCATAATTTCACAAATAACACCTGCTGGATAAAGTTTAGAGAACCTCATTAAATCAACACAAGCTTCAGTATGTCCTGCCCTGACTAAGACACCTCCATTTTTAGCGCGTAACGGGAAAATATGCCCGGGCCTGGCCAAATCATAATGCGTTGTCTGCTGATTAATTAAAACTTTAATTGTCCTTGCCCTGTCATAAGCTGAAATACCTGTGCTAATACCTTCCTTTGCATCTATTGATACTGTAAACGCGGTTTCCAAATGAGAATCATTTTTGTCTACCATTGGGGCAAGTTTCAGTTTATCCAGCCTTTCAGCCTCCATAGCGACACAAATCAACCCCCTGCCGAATTTAGCCATAAAATTTATCTGTTCAGGCGTTACAGATCCAGCAGGCATAAGCAAATCGCCTTCATTCTCACGATTAGCATCATCAACAATAATAACCATTCTGCCTTTTTGTAAATCGCTAATAATTTCTTTAATACTATGAAATTTCATCTTAACTCCAATAAAAAAATCCCGAAAATATCTTCGGGATTATCTCTGTCTCTCATTCATCAACTGAGGAATATTTTATGTGCTTAAAAATTCAACACTCATTATAAATGCCAACAGGAAATTTCCTATTCGAAATAACCTGAAAAGACCTCTCTTTCCCAAATGACAATTTTATTGTAACACAAAATTTAATTAAAAGCAAAATGATAATTATACTCAAACGCAATTAGTTTGTAAAATTTAGGCGTTTCCCTGTGCCCTAAATTGGAACGTTCTGACTTAAGACAAACCGCAGGCGCAGCTTGCTGCGTTGAGGATTTGCGAATGAAGAACGTTTCAAGATGCAGTGTGAGGGGAATGTCATAAAATTACAAACCAATTGCGTTTGAGTATATATTCACCAAAGGCCGCAACATTA
>QNCH01000019.1 GCA_003645745.1 Candidatus Omnitrophota bacterium | reverse complement strand
CGCAATTAGTTTGCAAAATTCAGGCACCGCATCTTGAAACGTTTTTCATTCGCAAATCCTCAACGCAGCAAGCTGCGCCTGCGGTTTGTCTCAATCAGAACGTTCCAATCTAGGGCACAGGGAAACGCCTAAATTTTACAAACCAATTACGTTTGAGTATAGCGTATTTTTTTTGATTTGACGTGATATTTTACAGAATAAAAAATAACAAATTTAGTTGACAATAACTCTATATTTTGTTATTTTTATAAAGGGATAAATGAAGTAAAATAAGAGTGGAAAATTTTTAATAAGGGAGGGGGAGAAAAAAATGAGTGAACAATTAGATATAGGTAAAGAGATTCCCTTTGAGCCAGTAGTTAATTTTCAGGATGATAACCAATTTCCAACAATAGAAGGCTTTGATGAAAATGTTGAAGTAGAATCACAGGAAGATAAAAACAAGGTGAAAAAAACAAGTTCCAGAGGTTTAATTGTGTTTTTATCACTTGTGTTAGTGTGTACTTTTTCTGCGGGTATTGCTTTATATGTGGCAAGGGAAACTGAGATAAATAAACGTTTAAAAATTGAAGCTGATTTGCAAGTAGTGAGTTCATCTAAAAGAGAAGTAGAAACAAAATTAGAAAATATTCAGGTATTAAAAAGACAGCTTGAGCTTGATTTAGGCCAGCAGAAGCAGAATTATAAAATTCTTCTTACTCAGTTTAATGAAGAAGAGCAGACAAATAAAAATCTTACTAACGATGTCGCGAAAAAAAATAAACAGATGGCTATTTTAAATGGTAAATTAGAAAGATTAGCAAAGAAAAATAAAAAAATTACTTTTAGATTGGAAAAAGCAGATAAAGATTATCAAAAAATAAAATCTCAGTTAACTCAAGTACGTACAGCTAAAGACGCGCTGGAAAGTAAAATTATTCGTTTGAGCAAAGTAAAAAATACTGAGGGTGTCGCGTTAGGGAAAATTGTAGTTGATAATTCTGCAAAGGTTAAAAGTTTGGTTTCTTCTCTTAAAGGAGAGAATGTTAATTATGTAACAATTCCTGCAGCTAAAGAATTACAGGGGCAGGTATTAGTGGTAAATAAAGAGTTTGAGTTTGTAGTTATTAATCTCGGGAAAAAAGATGGTATGAAAGTATCAGATACCCTTGATGTTTACAGAGGTCGGACTCGTATAGGGAAAGTAAGGATAGAGAGAATTTACGATACAATGTCTTCTGCTGTGATTTTGTCAAAGTTTACAAATTCCTCGATTAGAGACGGAGATGTTGTAAAATTGATTTAATTTATTGGTTAAAGGTATGAAAGTGAAAGGGGAAGTGGTTACTTCCCCTTTTTATTTTAAAGGTAAATATGGCAGCTACAAGGGAGATTATTTTAAACAAGATTAATAAGTTGCAGGGTGAATTTACTGCTCCTGCGGATAAGTCGATTTCTCAAAGGGCATTAATGTTTAGTGCGATTACTAAGGGAAAGACTGTAATTAGAAATTTTCTTGATTGTGTTGATTGCAGGGACGCGATTTCTGCTTTCAGGAGCATGGGTATTGAAATTAAATTAATCAAAGATAAACAGAATTTGAGGCTTGAAGTGCAGGGCAGGGGGTTGTACGGATTGATAAAGCCTGAACATGAAATTTATCTTGGTAATTCAGGTACAACTATGCGTTTGCTTGCCGGGCTTTTATCTGGACAGAGGTTTAGCAGTGTGTTAAAAGGGGATTCATCTCTTTCACATAGGCCAATGAGGAGAATACTTGATCCTTTAAGAATGATGGGCGCGCAGATACAGGGATGTTTGAATTCAGTCCATGAATATCCGCCGTTAAAAATAAATGGCAGGTGTTTGAAACCAATTAAATATGAAATGCCGATAGCAAGTGCTCAGGTTAAGTCAGCAGTTCTTTTAGCAGGTTTATACGCGCAGGGGATCACATCTGTTTATGAAAAGTTAAAAACCCGTGACCATACAGAAAAAATGTTATGTTTATTTCAGGCGCAGATTAATCAGCAGTCTTTAGAAATTACTATTAATGGCGGTAAAGAACTAGTGTCTCCTGGAGATTTATTTGTTCCAGGAGACATTTCTTCGTGCGCGTTTTTTATTATTGCAGCGAGTATTATTCCTGAATCAAATTTGATTATCCGTAATATGGGTATTAATTCCAGCCGCAGTCATTTGTTAATTTTACTGAAGCGTATGGGAGCTAATATTTCTATTATAAAAAAGACGGAAACTTTTGAGCCTGTTGTTGATTTGCAGGTAAAGTCTGCTGTGTTAAAAGGCATAACTGTTACAGATAAAGAAGTGGCGTATTGCATTGATGAGCTGCCGATTATTTGTGTAGCTGCTTGTTTTGCCAGAGGAGTAACAAAAATTTTAAATGCAGAGGAATTGAGGGTTAAAGAAACAGACAGAATTTATTCTGTTTATACTAATCTTAAAAAGATGGGGGCAGATATAGAAAATCAAGGCAATGACTTGATTATTCGCGGCTGTAATAAATTAAAGGGGGGACACCTGCAGAGTTTTGGCGATCACAGGACAGCTATGAGTATGGCAGTAGCTGCTTTGTCGGCAGAGGGCAAGACCGTAATCAGCAATGCTGAATGTATTGATAAATCTTTTCCTGAATTTATGGAAATTTTAAAGAATCTTAGTAAATAATAAATTTGCCTCCGCTCCTTCCTGGCGCACAGGCAAGCCGCGCTTCTACGTTGTGAAATAATAATATACTCAAACGCAATTGGTTTGTAAAATTTAGGCGTTTCCCTGTGCCATAGATTGGAACGTTCTGACCTAAGTCAAACCGCAGGCGCAACTTGTTGCGCCTAAGGATTTGCGAATGAAGAACGTTTCAAGATGCAGCGTGAGGGAAATGTCATAAAATTACAAACCAATTACGTTTGAGAATAATATTGTTGTTTTTTTGAAAGTTAAATATGGGCAATAGAAACAGTGGTTTTACTTTGTTGGAATTATTGATTGGGATATCAATATTCGCGGTGATTATTGTTTCTGTTTATACCAGCCTTTTTTTAGGAATTAAAGTTTGGAAATGCGAGGAAACACGTGATAATAGCTTACAGGAGGCACTCTCGTCTTTTGAGCAGGTATCTGTAAAATTGCAAAGCGCTTTTATTAGTTCGGATAATGAGCGGATAAAATTTGTTGCTGGTCCGGAAAGCATTGATTTTTTTTCTGTTAATACGGATGGAGACTTAGAAAATGTAGTTTTTTATACTGAAATTAATGATGGCAGTCCAGGATTATCTCTTTTGCAATCAATAACAAAGTATACTGAGCTTGATGATGAGGAAGAACCAAAGATAGTTGCTACTGTTAATACTAAAATTAATTCATTTAGATACAGTTATTTTAATCGGACTGATGGCCAGTGGTATCAAGACTGGCCTGATCAAAAGAAACTGCCTCATCAAGTTAAACTGGCGGCGGATTTTATAGATAGCAGCGCTAATGATGGTTTATTACGCCTGGTTAAATATGTATATATTCCTACTGGGCATACATTACAATACAGTGCAATAGAGTGATAATTTAATATATAGTCAAACCAATTACGTTTGAGTATAGTTGTAAATGGTTATAAAAAAAGATTTTTGTTATTCCCGCAATGCTTTTAGCGGGAATCTAATTTATTTAGGGCCTCAAATGTATTGTAAACGGCAAAATAAAGGGATGATTTTAGTTCTGGTGCTTTGGGTTATGTTTTTTTTGTCTGTATCCGCCATTACTTTGGCGTTTAAAAACAGGGTTAATATCAGACTGCGCAGCTTGAGTAATGAAAAAATGCGGATGTTAAATTTTTCAAAGGAAGCGTGTAATCGCGCGCTTGCAGTGCTTGCTGACGATGATCATAACTTTGACTGTTTGGCTGATTTATGGAACGAAAATTTTTCTTTACAAAAAGATACAGGGTTGTTATCTTACAAAGTAATAGATGAGGATTCTTTTATTAATATTAATACCGTGCCTGAACTTGTTCTACGAAATATAATGATTATTTTCCCGGATATAGGGGGTGAGGTAATTGATAAAATTATTGCGTCTCGGCCATTTAACTTAGAAAGGGAAGTCATTGATACTGCTGGGGTGGATAAAAATTTGTTTTATGGAGATGATACTGCGTATAATCCGGGGCTAAAGGATTTGATTACTGTATTTTCTGATGGAAAATTAAATGTTAATACCGCTTCCAGAAATGTGTTGATGTTAGTGCCGACGATGAATGAATCGGCAGCAGATGCGATAATTGGATGGCGCAAAGATAACCCATTCAAAGATAGTGCTATGTTATCGGCGGATCTTTCTGCTTTAGGATTAAGCGCTGTACAGGTTTCTGAACTTGTGAGTTTATCTAAAATTAGTTCTTCAGTATTTCGTATAAAAACAGAAGCTGTTTCCGCCAAAAAATGTGTTGCGGTAGGCACAGAGATGATTGTGCGTAGGCAGGGGCAACATTTTAAAGTTTTATTATTTAAGGAGTGTCAGGTTGATTAAAACAGTAGTTTATTTGATTAATGGTAAATTGCATTTAGCTCAGTTTTGTATTAATAATCAATCTTGCAAGCTTATAAAAAGTGAGTATAAATCTATAGATGAGGATAAATTTAATTCTATAGCTTTAAAGAATTTTATTCAAAAACAGGGTTTTGCTAAAAATTCTGTTGTGAGTTGTTTTTTTCGTTTTCAGGTGGGCTTAAGGTTTTATAAATTCCCTTCATCTGATACCTCTGAGATTGCGCGTATGGTAGATTATGAAGCATCTGAGATCCTGCCGCTTAAACCTGAAGAGTTGGTTAGAAGATATTTATTGTTGCGTAAAAAAGATGATGGGTATACTGAAACTTTAGTAGTTGTAACACATAAACAGGAGGTTTTAGGACTTGTTCAAAAGTTAGAGTCAATTGGTTTGGCCGTTAATGTTTTAAATTTAAGCAGTTTTGCGTTATTTAGATGTTTGCAAGTATTATTTTCAGGTAAAAGGAGAGCGCTGTTTGCCGGAAATTTGATGCTGATTTACTTTGAAGATAATATAGTTGAAATTATAATTGTTCAAAATGGACGTTTGGTATTTAGCAGAGGATTTGTTTTAGATGAGAGTAAAAAATTTTCTGAAGTTTTAGTCAGCGAAATTCACTATAGCATTGATTCGTTTCTTGGTAAAGCAAAGGAAAAGGAACTAACAAAAATAATCGTGAGCGGTTATGATGTTGATTTAGATGTTGTTGCTAATATTTTAAAAGATGAGTTTGATTTTTCTTTAACTATTGAAAAGCGTGTTAGCCTTATGTACGGTTTGGCTTTGGCAGATGGCAGCCAGGTGAATTTGTTACCTGATGAATTTATTGCCAGAGGCCTTGTGGGAAAGTTAAAGAAGAAATTGTTGGTTTTTTTATTTTTAGTTATTCTGATCGTTGTGTTTTTAGGCGCGATTTTTTTTGTGAAATTAAATTATAAAAATATATATTTGTCTGAATTGAAACAAAGAATGCAAGAATTAAAGCCTGCGGCACAAGCTGTTCGGAATAAACTGCTTAAAGTTCAAATGCTTAAGAGTCAGGTTAACTCACAATTTATGATTTTAGATTCAATTACTGATTTAGTGAAAGCTATTCCTGATGGCTGCACTTTAAGCACTCTTTCAATCAATGAACAAGGAGTGCTTGTTATTCGCGGCCAGGCTAAAGATTTACAGCAAGTTTTAGATTTTGTTGTTACTCTTAATAAATCACAATATTTCAAAAACAGCCATCTTAATTATTCCAGCCGCAGGAAAGTCAGAGAAGAGGAAACTCTTGATTTTGAAATTCAGTCTGGTTTGAATAAGAAAAATACAGACAATGAGTCTTAAACAGATTTTTTTGTAAGGTTATACTCAAACGTAATAGGTTCGAGTATATATCCAGATCATAATTGGACTTAAAATTAAAAAAAGGATTATATTATGGTAAAGAAAAAAGCTGATAGCGCGAAAATAGTTAGTTTTGTACCTAAACTAATTATCGCAGTTGTACTATCTTTAATTATATTTGTTTTAATCGTGTTTAAATTGAAACTTAATGATCATGAATATGATATTGTATGCAGGTCTAACTTAACTCGTAATGTATATTATGGCATATATTATAAAAAGAATTTGGAAATTTGGAAAATTGTTGAAGATGTGAATATGGATGATTTAATCGTTGAACGGAATCGTTTGTTTTGCAAAAAGAAAAGTAATTAAATAGGCCTCGTTAATAAAATTTGTGGGCAGCAAAGGATGTAGGGATAGGTCATGCCTGTGCGTGCCGCACGCAGACAGGCGTGACATGTCCGATACAAAATTTAATAATGAAACGAATTAGAAGTCAGAAGCCAGAATACAGTAGGAAAAAAAGAAGTATAGAACATTATTTGTCATTCCCGCAATTTTTTAGCGGGAATCTAATTTAATACACTGAGTATATATATACTCAAACGTAATTAGTTTGCAATTTCAGGACGTCCCCCTGCACTGCATCTTGAAACGTTCTTCATTCGCAAATCCTCAACGCAGCAAGCTGCGCCTGCGGTTTTAGCTCAATCAGAACGTTCCAATCTACAGCACAGGGAAACGCCTGAATTTTGCAAACCAATTACGTTTGAGTATAGAAGGGAAATATCAATGAATGTTCAGGATAAGAAAGGATTGATCGGCTGGTTAGTTTTTGGGGGTTTGGGATTAATCGTATTTGTTTTATTTTTTAGTTACGCTTTTCCTACTGCTTCTATTGATATCAAGGTAAGTAAAGCTGATGTTTTGGAAAAAGCTGCAAAATTTGTACAAAATGAAGGTTTTGATTTACAAGGTTTTGACCGGACTTTAGTGTTTGGCTCTGATACTAATGCTTCAATATATTTACAAAAGACTCAGGGGATAAAAAGGTCTAATGACCTGATTGAACAGGGAGTTCCTGTTTGGTTTTGGGAAGTAAGGTGGTTTAAGCAATTGGAAAAACAGGGATTTTATGTGGATGTAGATCCTGTTACAGGTAAGGTTGCTAATTTTACCTATACTTTGCTTGATGATGCTAAAGGTGCTCATTTATCCCCCAGACAGGCACAGACAGTAGCTGAAAATAAAATTAAGGGACAGGGTATAGATTTAAAAAATTATGAATTAAAACAAAATACAGTAAAGGAACAAAAAAACAGGACAGATCATTATTTTGTCTGGCAGAAAAATGATTTTGCTATTGGTGAGGCTAATCTAAGGCTTGCAGTTTCAATTTATGGGGATAAATTAGGACATTTAAGACGTTATCTTAAAGTACCTGAAGAATTTATGCGCAGCGTAGAAAAAGAACTCTCTTTAGGCCAGGTATTATCAATGATTACAATGATTTTTATGTTTTTCTTATTTGTTTCCGCGTTAGTTGTTTTATTGATTAAATTTAAACAGGATCAGATAAATTGGAAGTTTGGCCTTATTTTTGGCGTGAGTATAGTTTTGCTATCAATAATATCTTTTGCGAATTCTACACCTCTTCTCTGGTTTGGTTATCCGGACACGATGAGTAAAACAATGTTTCTTACTATTGCCGCAGGCAGTGCCTTGATTGGCGCGTTACTGTTAGGAAGTATTATTTCACTTTTTGGCTGTTCAGGAGAATCTTTGTCCCGTGAGGTTTGGGGAGAGAAAATGTTTTTGTTAAACAGCTTTAAAGAACATAAAAATTTGTCTTATAATAAAGTATTTCAGCCGATTATTATTGGGTATTGCCTGGGATTTGTGCTTTTAGGTTATATGACCTTATTTTATTTTATTGGCACTAAGTTTTTTAATATCTGGATGCCGCCTGAAGTGGAATATTCTAACATATTAGGGACAAGTATGCCTTTTTTATTCCCGTTGACTATTGCTTTAAGCGCGGCTGTGAGTGAAGAATTTATGTTCAGGCTTTTTGCTGTGTCATTTTTAAAGAAATATTTAAAATCCAGCTATATAGCTGTTTTTATTTCCGCGTTAATCTGGGCATTCGCGCATTCAAATTATCCTGTTTTCCCTGCGTATATCAGAGGTATAGAATTAACTATTGCCGGGATTATTTTTGGGATTGTGTTTTTAAAATATGGGATTGAAGCAGTAGTGATCGCGCATTTTGTTATTGATGCTGCTTTAGTTGGCCTGCCGCTTTTAAAATCACATAATTTGTATTTTATTTTGTCAGGATTGGCTGTAATTTGTCTGGCGTTTATTCCCGCGATTTTTTTACCAATGTTTGCGCGTAACGCGCGGTTAATAGAAAATATAGAGAGTTAACTGGTATGCACGCACGGAGAGTTCGGTTATTATTTTTATTGCTAATTACGGTTTTAATTTTTGCTTGTTTTAAATTGCCATATTTTCAGAATGTTTTATTTAAAGACACAGCGGAAGAGGCTGCTGAACAAGCAGTTGAAGATATTGCTTGTGTTGGGGAAAAAATAGTTTACAACGTGATGTTGGGCAATTTATCTATAGGTTCTTCTGAATACCGCTTTTTAAAAAAAACTGAACTTAACGGCAGGCCGGTAAATTTAATTACTTTTTACACTAAATTGGCACGTTTTAGTGATAGAGAAACAATTTATAGTGATCCAAAAACATTCCTGCCGTTTTTGGTAGAGCGAAAAATTTCAAAATTAATTAAGCAGGAGAGAATCAGAGAAGAATATGATCAGGAAAATTTTGTGCTTACAATTATTAGAAAAAGGTGGAATACAAAAAAGACAGTAATTAAAAAAGATAAGCCTATACATAATCCAGTTTTGCTGCCGTATTTTGTCAGAAACAATGCTAATCTTAACCTTGGCTGGACATTTGAGGTAAATTTTCCTAAACGAGAATATAAGATTGAATTAAAAAGTATAGAAGATGTTAAAGTTCCTGCTGGAGAATTTAAAGCCTATTATTTTGAGAGTGAGCCGCCGCAGATTAAAATTTGGATTAGCAAAGACGCGCGAAGAATTCCGTTAAAAATAGAGGGCACAGGAGTATTAGGTTATAAGCTTGTAATGAAAGAATATAGTATTGAAGCGGAATAAGCAAGGCAATTGATTTCAAATCAAACGGTTTATAAGATTAAAAATGAAATTAAAGTTGGTATCCTGGAATGTAAATGGCATAAGGGCAGCACAGAGAAAGGGATTTTGGGATTGGTTATCTAAAGAAAATCCTTTTATTACGGCAATTCAGGAGACAAAAGCTTATCCTGAGCAGTTAAGCGCGGACTTAAGAAATCCTGAAGGTTTCTATACTTATTGGAATCAGGCAGAGAAAAAAGGCTATAGCGGAGTGGCAGTATTTGCGAAAAAAAAGCCTTTGAAAGTAAAATATGGGTTCAATAATACTATATTTAACCATGAAGGAAGGGTCATTCTTTTAGAATACCTTCAGTTTGCTTTATTTAACATATATTTTCCTAATGGCAAAAGCAGAATTGAAAGGTTAGAATTTAAACTCAAATTTTATCAGGAATTTTTAACATATGTGCGTGAATTTAAAGCTGAGAATAAAGGGAAAACAATTATTATATGCGGTGATTTTAATACTGCTCATTGTGAAATAGATCTGGCGCGGCCTAAAGCAAATTGCTCTGTTTCAGGTTTCCTGCCGCAGGAGCGTCTGCTGATAGATGAGTTGATTAGTATAGGTTTTGTAGACACTTTCAGAATTTTTAATCAAACTCCTGGATGTTATACCTGGTGGGATCTTAAATCAAGGGCAAGGGAGAGGAATGTCGGCTGGCGCATAGATTATTTTTTTATTAATAAAGAGTCTTCTATGTATTTATCTGACGCTTTTATTATGCCTGAGGTGTATGGCTCAGACCATTGCCCCGCAGGTATTATTTTAGAATTTTAGTAATTAAATATCTAAGGAATTTTATTTTAAGTTGTTTAATCGCAAATGGTTACAAAAAGAAGTTGAGTTAGATTGTAACTCCTGTGACTTTGTAATGTAATATGGATTCCCGCTAAAAGATTGCGGAAATGACAAAAAGGGGAATGCTGACAAAGCTAGTATGATTGATTATAGAATACCCTACAATGTCATTCCCGCAATTTTTTAGCAAAAATAGGGTATAATGAACTGGGTTCAGGCTGCAGGAGAAAACTGACTCTGTTCCCTACCCTAGGTTACCTGTACCTTGTTTTTAATTTAACGACTATACAGAGGAGTATAAATATGTATTTAATCATTATTCTGTTAATTTTAATTTCAAAATATTTTTTGGAACTAATTGTTGAAATTTTAAATTTAAAAAAAGTTTCCGCTGTTTTACCTGATGAATTTGTCGGCTATTATGACGATAATAAATACGCGAAGTCCCAGTCTTATTTAAAGGAAAATACAATTTTCGGCTTAATTGAGGATAGCATTGGTTTAGCGCTGACTATAATTTTTATCATTGCTGGAGGGTTTAATTTTATTGATGGTTTAGTTAGAGGATTTAATTTACAAGGTGATATTTTAAATGGGCTGTTGTTTTTAGGTGTTTTACTTTTAATTTCACAGGTTTTTTCTCTGCCTTTTTCGGTTTACCATACTTTTGTTATAGAGCAAAAATATGGGTTTAACAAGACCACAATAAAAACATTTATTTTGGATTTTATCAAAAGTTTAGTTCTTAGTGCGGTTATCGGAAGTATAGTTTTTGCTGGTATAATTTGGTTTTTTGAAAAAATTGGGGTAAATGCCTGGTTTTACTGCTGGACAGGGGTAACTATATTTCAATTATTTTTAGTTTTTATTGCTCCGGTTGTGATAATGCCTCTTTTTAATAAATTTAACGCATTAGAAGATGGAGAATTAAAAACTGCTATTGGCAGTTACGCTCAGTCTCAAAATTTTAAATTGCAGGGAGTTTTTAAAATGGATGGTTCCAGGCGATCCACAAAATCAAATGCTTTTTTTACTGGGTTTGGTAAGTTCAGGCGGATCGTTTTGTTTGATACTTTAATTGAAAAACACAGTGTGCAGGAATTAGTCTCTGTACTCGCGCATGAAATAGGCCATTATAAAAAAAAGCATATTATGAAAAATATGCTGATTTCTGTTTGCACTACAGGGCTTATGTTTTTTATCCTTTCTTTATTTTTAAACAATCCAGGTCTTTTTGCGGCTTTTAAAATGGAGCACAAATCAATTTACGCGAGCATAGTGTTTTTTGGTTTTCTTTATGCTCCGATAAATATGTTTTTTGCGATTATCTCAAATGTTATTTCTAGAAAATATGAGTATGAAGCTGATGCTTTTGCAGTGCAAACATATAAAAACCATGAGGCTTTTATTACCGCATTAAAGAAATTAAGTGTGAATAATTTATCAAATTTAACTCCGCATCCATTAAAAGTATTTTTGCATTACAGCCATCCTCCTGTTTTAAAACGGATTAGCGCAATCAGGCAGGCAATGCCAGGGGAGTAAACAGAGATGTCAGATATTACGTTTGAGTATAAATAAATAGGTTTTTTTAAATTTTAATAGGGTAAGGAATGTTTATGGAATTCTCCTTTTTTGTCATTCCCTGCTCGAAGCAGGACAGGCCCGCAATTTTTTAGCGGGGATCTAATTGAGTATTAGCAGTATCATAACAAATGGGAGGTTAACTAATGCAGAAAAAAAAGTTACGAGTAGGTATTTTAACCGCTGGTGGGGATTGCCCTGGGTTAAATGCGGTTATTCGCGCAGTGGCAAAAAAGTTAATTATTGAACAGGATGCGGAAATTATTGGTATTAAGGATGGTTATGATGGGGTGATTCGTAATAGATATAAGAATTTAAGTTATAGTGACGTTTCAGGTATTCTTACTCTTGGCGGAACAATACTCGGCACGTCTAATATTGCAAATCCTTATAGGCATGCAGTAAAAGAAAATGGCAAAGTTGTGTTTAAAGATATTTCAAAAGAAGTTATTCAAAATATAAAGCATTTAGATTTAAACTGCCTGGTTTGTATTGGAGGAGATGGGACATTAGCTATTGGGTATAAATTATTTCGTGACGGCATTCCTGTTATTGGGGTGCCAAAAACAATAGATAATGATTTGCTTGGCACTGATGTTACTTTTGGTTTTGATACTGCTGTGCGTATTGCTACAAATGCTATTGATATATTGCATAGTACTGCTCAGGCTCACCACAGAATAATGATTATTGAGGTAATGGGGCGTACTGCAGGATGGATTGCGCTTTATTCAGGCATAGCCGGAGGCGGAGATATTATTCTCTTGCCTGAGATTCCTTATGATATTGAGGGCATAGTAGCGAGAGTTAAAGGGAGAAGTAAGCGAGGTGATAAGTTTAGTATTATTGTGATTTCTGAAGGTGCAAAGCCAAAAGGCGGTGATGTTGTGGTGCGCAAAATGGTTGAATCAAGCACAATACAAGCAAGGTTAGGTGGTGTAGGGTCTGTGCTTGGCGAACAATTAGAAGATATTACCGGAATAGAAACCCGTACAGTAGTATTGGGACATTTGCAGCGCGGCGGCACTCCCAGCGCAATGGACAGAATTTTGGCTACAGAATTAGGCACAAAAGCAGTTGAATTGATTACGGAGAGAGAATTTGGTTATATGGTTGGGGTAAAAGGCAGGGCATTAGTTAAAGTCCATTTAGAAGAAGTAGCCAAAGGCTCTAAACTTGTGCCGCTTAAACATCGTTTGATTGAATCTGCGCGCGCTGTTGGCACGAGCTTTGGAGATGATTAGTCTTTTGCAAAAAATAAAAACAAAAAGTATACTCAAATGTAATTAGTTTGTAAAATTTAGGCGTTTTCCTGTGCCCTAGATTGGAATGTTCTAACCGCAGGCGCAACTCGTTGCGTTGAGGTTTGGCGAATGAAGACCGTTCCAAGATGCAGTGCAGGGGGATGTCATAAAATTGCAAACCTATTACGTTTGAGCAATAATTGTGTCCTGAAACTTAGTGTTAAATTTTTTTATCTTGAAATTTTTATTTTTTAAATAATTTGCCAGATCATCTAAAACAATACTGCTTACCTTATGCGTATTTCCTTCTAACGCGTGTATTTTGTCTACTACTAATAAACCTTGTTTGCTAAAATCGCTTAAAATAATTTTTCCTGTATTACAAACAACTCTGGATAATTGATCCATAACTTTAAAAGGATTATTTAGGTGATGCGCTACATTTACACAAAAAATTGTTGCAAAACTGTGATCAGCAAATTTTAAGTCTTCCGCGTTTTGTATTTTAAAATTTACCTGGTGCAAAAGGTTATGAGAGCTTAGAGCCAGCTTCGCGTATTTTTGTTCATCGTTTGATAGATCAACACTGATAAATTTATAGCCTTGTTTTGCCAGTACAAGGGTAAAATACCCTTTTCCTGTGCCTACCTCTAATATTTCAGGCTCAAAAGGCATAGCTTGATCAATAATAAATTTACGTTCCTCTTCAAGGTCGTAACCGAACTTTTTATAAACATTAAATTTTTCTGTATAATAAAGTTTATAATTTTCCGCGTTTAAATTTTGCATTTTTCATCTCCTGACTAATGTTTTCATAAGAATGTTTTTTCAGTTTTATTCCTCAATAAGAGTGTCCAGAGGGCTTTTAGGAACATTGGATAGATTTCTTATAATATGCGTATAGATCATTGTTGTTTCAACATGTTTATGTCCCAGTAATTTCTGTATTTCCCTTATATTTACTCCGTTCATTAACAGATGCGTAGCAAAACTGTGCCTGAAAGTATGTACGCTTGCCTGTTTAGCAATCCCGGATTTTTTTACTGCTGCGGCAACAATCTTTTGTATAGCATTAGGTGTAATATGATGCCGCCTTACTTTTCCGCTTCCTGGATCTACTGATAACCTTGAAGAGGGAAATACATATTGCCAAACCCAATCTTTCGCTGCGTTTGGATATTTTCGAGCT
>QNCH01000018.1 GCA_003645745.1 Candidatus Omnitrophota bacterium | reverse complement strand
TGAGAAGCTGTGAAACAATACCCCCTTTTTACATTTTCACGTTTTTTCTCCGACGAGGCATAAAGGTGAACAGGCGCAAAACGGTAATTATTTCACAGCTTCTGACTAAAGCGGGGTTTTCCCGCCCGGATAATATGATTAATAACAAAAATTATGATAATGACAATAATAATATAATTAACGGGCGAGAAAACCTCGCCCCTACGTTGGGACAGATCATTGCCTATTTTAAATATAATTCGACCAAACAAATAAATACATTAAAAAATAATGGTATTAATAAAATATGGCAACGTAATTTTTATGACCATGTTATCCGCAACGATAAATCATTACACAAAATTTGCGAATATATTATACCTAAACCGCCTGGGCAATGCTCTGCCCAGAATCATTTAATCGTCTTTTTTTAATAATAAAAGGAGATGTCTGTTTATCAAAAATACGCGGACCCAAATTTATTTTTTCTTCTGGATAAAATTTATCTTTAGGTTGCTTTCTCTTTTGTTTTAAATATCGCTTGAATAGCTTTTGAACCATATTTGGGCGTGATCTCCTTTTGTTTTTTCCTCTAAAATACATTGGGCTTTTCTCTATCCTGCTTGAAGAACGAATACGCGGACTCTGTTTTTTTCTATCTTTATTAACGTTTCTGCTTAATTTTATCCTCCGCCGAATAATAAAAAAAAGCGCGGAAAGAATAGAAAGGCCTGCGAATCCTTTTAAGCCAATATCCCGCGCATAAAGCCAGAGCTGTTTTTCTTTGTTTGCCTTTTCTGCTTCAACCTGTTTTCTTTTTAGCTCTGCGGCTTGTTCCTCTATTTTTAGCCTTTGCTGCCACAAACTCCGATATTCGTTTATCTTTTGCTCTAAAACATTGCAAGAAGTTGTATATCCATTTTTTCTCAAATAATTTAATAATGCTTCCCCCTGATTTTGATATAAATATGCAGGGCAGTTCTTATTTGTAATTTTCATTGCCAAAATATTAAATGTCGGCTCTGTAGAACTTAAAATATGCTCATCCCATTGATCATAACTACTAATAAATGAATCCACATACTCAGTGCCTAAAATCGCGGATAAAAGACTGGCTAATTGGGAATCAATTTTATAATTAAAACTATTTATCGGATTTTTTTTATACTGTTTGTGCCGTTTAATTAATCTTCCATTTATGTAGCGCTTTTTTGTCTCACAGTACTCAAAAAGTTGTCTTTTGCGTGTTTTATATATACGTTTATATCTTTCTGTGTTTAAAGCGCATCTTAAACTATTTCTTTGTTCTGTTAAATAACCAGTATGTCTTAACGTGAATTCTAAATATTTTCGCACGTAATTAATCGGCTCACGCGGATTTTCCGGCCGCACACCAACAATATTTTGCGCCCAGTCAGGGCCGGAAAGAAGTAACTCCTGTTTTACTGTACTCCAACCACTATTATACGCTGCAGCAGCAGATAGAAGATGATCATAACCATACTCAAAAGGATCTGCCAATACCCCTTCTTTTAAAGCATAATTATTTCCTTTACGCGTAAGCTTTAATCTGCGTGTTCGATCATATTGGAAAAACAAGTAAAGTCCTCCAATTTTTTGATTATATGACTTATCTTCTTTTGTTTGTTTTAATAATACTTCCATCATTTTTTTATGCTTTTGAGCGACAGTGCCTCCCTGTCTTTGTATTTTATTAATTATTTCTTTGCCAACCACTTCATAAACAAGCGCGTTTCTTAAACGTTCGCGGCTGACCTGCTTTTTAGCCTCTAAATACGTGTCTGGCATACAGCCTCCAGCCTCTCCTTCAACTGCTAAATTTTGGGCAGCAATCAACCCAACAATTTCCCGCGCGATATTTTCATCTAAGCCAAATTCAGCTTGCCACAATGCTAATAAATAATAAATATTTACATAAACCCCCTGTTCCTTCCAAAATGAATCTTGTATAGTATTTTTAATTATTGCTTTTACTGCTAATTCTTTTTTTTGCTGGTCGTTAATTCTTCCAGCTACAAGATAATCTTCTAAATATTCTTTTTTTACTTTTTCTACAGCTTTTAACACTTGCTGATGTCTTACCCATCCGCCGGACACATTCTTTTTAAGATTATCCGCGCCGCCAAATACCCAAAAAGCTACTTGTTTTAACGCGGATGCTTTTACTATCTGCATTACTCCGCTTGCTCCTGTTTCAGAACTAACCAATTTATATGTTCTGGGCATAAACCCTTTTTCCCAATGTTTAAACCTACTTTCCACATAAGTTACTGCTTGAAACAGTTCCTGCAGTTCTTTTTTATTTATTTTTCCTTGTCCCAAATCAACTGAAATTATATCAACTGTATTAATAAAAGCCTTAATTTCTCTAAACGTTTTTGTTTGCTCCCATACAGCGGAACTCGACACTATTTCTAAAGTCTTTAACCCGCTACGCTTTAAATCGCGGTTTAAATTTTTGGAAACAACTTCCATCCCAATTTCAGGCTCTCCTAAAGATAAAACAAGTTTTGTTGTATTTTCATCATCCATAATAGTCACAAAACGCAATAATTTATGTTTTTCAATAATTTTTGCATAACGTTTAAGCGCTGAAGAATCTACTTTTGCACCAAAATCAAGCACTAAATCACAAGGATGCTCAAACATTTTTTCCTGTGCTGAAACATTGCTTGCCCCGCGCCCAAACAGATCACTAAATCCTTTTAAGGTAAACGCGCTTGCCAAGCCAATTAAAAAATCTCTTCTGTCTCCATTTTCAGGAACATTGCTTTTAGATGGTTTGTCTAAAGAAGCGCTGTCTTGAAAAAACAAGCGATAAATATGCGCTATCTCCTGTTTATTCAGGTTAAGGCCAGGCGCTAGTGTATTTTTTTGTTCAAATTCAAGGCAACTTTTAATGGAATGAACACACCAGAAACAATCTGATAATATTAATGACTGGCACAATATTAATACTATTAAGGGCAAAATTATTTTATATCTTTTATATTTTTTCATAAATACGCCTTTGCAAAGTCATAAAAAATAAATTACAGTCCATTAGGGCTAAACAATTTAAAATTGTAAATTTCTGATATATTAAATTATAGCATATAACTATATATTCTGCTAATAGTCGCTCATTATATTTTTATTATCATTTTAATATCGCAGGAGAGAGGTTTCCTCGCCCGTTAATTATCTGCTAAAATGTAATAATATTTCACAGCTTTTCAGCGATTACTTAAAAAATAAGAAATTTCTTTAAATATATATAACAATCTGTTATACTCAAATATATACTCTAAAGTAATTGGTTTATAAAATTTATGTGTTTCCCTGTTCCCTATCTTGAAACGCTCTGGATTATTTTTTTGGGTCAATGATGAACGTTTCAAGATGCGGTGTGAGGGAAACGTCATAAAATTACAAACTTATTACGTTTGAGTATGTAATACAGATAAATAACAAACATTGTTATTTATCATTGTTAATAAACCGTGAACAACTTATTTTTTTTCAAATGTAAACTCTTCAAAATAAAGAGGTTACATTATTCGAAAGTAAGCATATATATTGTGGATAACTTAAAAGCAGAACAAACTGTTTCGGACAATATCTGGCATAACATTTTATCTGAAATTAGCTCTGAAATTAGCGCCGAGAGTTTTGAAACATGGTTAAAGCCTGTTACAGCGATAAACATTAGCAATGAATCATTAACCTTAAAAGTCCCTAATAAATTTTATAAGGAATGGATTATTGATCATTATCTTAAGTTTATAACCAAAGCAGCTTATCATATTACACAAAATAATTTACGCATTGATTTTTCTATTTCAAAAGAAGAAAATGTATTACAAATAGAAAAAATAAAAGAATTAAAAGTATATAATAAAAATGTTTTTTTAGCGCCACCTAAAAATGATCTTTATTTAAATCCAAAATATACTTTTAATGATTTTGTGGTTGGGGCAAATAATCGGTTCGCGCATGCAGCGAGTATGGCTGTCGCCCAATCACCTGCCAAAGCTTATAACCCGCTTTTTATTTACGGCGGTGTTGGTTTAGGAAAAACTCATTTAATGCAAGCTATCGGCCATTATTTGCTCAAAAAAAATTCACAAACAAAATTAGCATACGTAACCAGTGAAAAATTCACAAATCAATTAATCACAGCAATACAAAAACGCACAACTACGCGCTTTAGAGAAAAATACCGCTGCGTTGATGTTTTACTAATTGATGATATTCAGTTTATTTCTGGTAAAGAAAGTACTCAGGAAGAATTTTTTCATACATTTAATACTCTTTATGACTATCATAAACAAATTATTGTTTCAAGTGACCGCTCTCCTAAAGAAATTCTTGGGTTAGAAGAACGTTTAGTTTCAAGATTTACCTGGGGGCTTGTCACAGATATACAGCCTCCTGACTTTGAAACAAGAACTGCTATTTTAAAAAAGAAAGCAGAAAGAGAAATTGTTAAAGTTCCTGATGATGTGCTTTTCTTTATTGCTGAAAAAATTCGTTCTAATATTAGAGAGTTAGAAGGAGCGTTGATCAGAGTAGTTGCTTATGCCTCCTTAACTAACAGTAAAATATCAATTACTCTGGCGCAAGAAGTATTAAAAGACGCAATAAAAGAAGATTTTTTTGTTAAAGTAGTTAGTATAGGAAGAATACAAAAAATTGTTTCTGAAAATTTTAATATGCGTATTTCTGACATAAAAAAAAGCGGAAGAAGTAAAGCCATTGTATATCCAAGGCAAATAGCAATGTATCTATGCCGTCAAATGACAAATCATTCATTAAATGAAATTGGCGGCAATTTCGGAGGCAGAGACCATACAACAGTTTTACACGCTTGCGAAAAAATAAAACAACTTCGCACATCTGATCACACCTTAGATGAGTTGTTAACAGGGTTTATACACAAAATAAAAACAAAGTAACTTGCTGTAAAATAAGAAGTTACGTTAGTTATCTACGATATACACAGCATTACTATTATTAATACTACTATTTTTAAATAAATTAAATTAATCATAGTAATATATTAACATTGTGGACAAAAGGGGGATAAATATGCATTTTGAAATAAGTAAACAAGAACTTTTAGCTGCTATACACAGAGTTGAAGGCGCTATTCCAAATAAAACTACTTTACCTATTTTATCCAATATGCTTGTGGAAACAATAGATGGAAAAGTTAATTTTAGTGCGACAGACCTTGATCTAAGTATTGTTTTTCAATCTATAGCAGATGTAATAGAAGAAGGGGCTATAACTATTCCATCAAGAAGATTTGCTGAGATCATTAAAGAGCTACCCAATGAAAAAGTATCTATTAATACTAAGAATGGCTATAATATTTTTATTAACTGCGGTTTGTGTTCTTTTAAATTAAATGGTTTACCTAAAGAAGAATTTCCTTTACTGCCTGAGTTTGAACGATCTGAAAGTGTTGTTATGGAACAGGGTGTTTTTAAAACAATGCTAAAAAAAGTTAGCTTTGCAATGTCTAAAGATGAAACAAGGCATATTTTGAATGGTACGTTTTTTTTGTTTAAAAATAATACTTTAAATTTAGCTGCTACTGACAGTCGCCGTATCGCGATAATTCAAAATACACAGTCTTTTAATCTAAAAAATGAAAAAAGACTGATTATTCCAACAAAAATGATTATTGAATTAAGCAGGGCATTGCAGGATAAAGGTAATCTGGAAATAGCCTTTGCTGTTAATCAGGTTGCTTTTCAATTAAACAAGACGATATTAATTTCACGGCTGATTGAAGGGGAGTTTCCTCCTTATGAGCAAGCTATTCCAAATCAAAATTACAATAAAATGAAGATTGATAAACAGTTATTTTTATCTGCTTTAAAAAGAGTTGGTTTATTTACAAGCATTGATTCTCAATCAGTAAAAATGGATATTTTTAAAGAGAAGTTAATAGTTTCTAAGATAACTCCGGATGTTGGAGAAGCTAAGGAAAATATTAATATTGAATATGGGCATTCTGAAATAAGTATTAATGTTAATCCATTTTTTATGATTGATATTTTAAAGGTTTTAGATAAAGATGTTGTTGAATTTGAAATAGAGGATGAGAAACCTTGTGTAATCAAAGAAGATAATGCTGAATCAGGAAAATTGATTTATATTGTTTTGCCAATGACAATAAAATAGTGTAATCGGTGAATGACGCTGACGTCTGTTTTTAATTTAATATATAAGGATTTTTTTTAGTTGTAAAAGGTTACAAAAAGAAGCTGCGTTGGATTGTATCCTTGTAACGTGTATTATAAATATAGTTTAAACATAGCGAATTATATCAGGCAGATGGCTGCGTATAGATTTCCGCTAAAAAATTGCGGGAACGACATTGTAGGGTATTTTATCATCAATCCTACCAGCCTTATCATCACCATTTTTTTTGTCATTTCCGTAATCTTTTGGCGGAAATCTAATTTGATTATAATGCGAAAAAAAATATTACCAATAAGTGAAATAATTAATGATATGCTAAAAAAGCAACCAGCTAAAATGGATGCTTTAAAAACAGAAATATTAGATAATTGGCAGGAGATTATTTCTCCTGCAGCACAGGAGTATGCGATTCCAGTAGCTATTAAAAAAAAAACTTGATTATTAAGGTCTCTAATTCCGCATGGATGCATTATTTATCTTTAAATAAGCCTAACATTTTAAAAAGAATTGAAAAAAATGTAGGTGAAGGTAAAATTGAAAATTTGATTTTTAAAATTGGCTGAGTATAATAAAAAAAATGTTTGTTTATATTGATGAACACAAAATGTTTAATTTAGATGATATAGTGGTTATGCTTAATGTTAATAAGGGCAAGTATAACACGTTAATAATTAATAAGTTAGAAGAAAAGTATTTAACGCAAAGGTCTATAGCAACATTGGGTGAAAGAATACAGCAATATCACGGGCTGCTAAAATAGATTTTCTGCTTGCAGGGGAATCTATTTTAGTATTTTTAAGTTTTTTAAAGGAGCTATTTTTTTATGACAACAGAGAAATATGATGCTAAGAAAATTCAGGTTTTAGAAGGAGTTGAAGCAGTCAGAAAAAGGCCGGCAATGTATATTGGAGATACTTCTGTGCGCGGCTTACATCATATGGTTTATGAAGTTGTGGATAATTCCATAGATGAGGCTTTAGCAGGGCATTGTTCCTTAATAGAAGTTGTTATTCATAACGATAACAGTGTTTCTGTAATGGATAATGGCCGCGGCATACCTGTTGATGAGCATAAAAATCAGAAAAAACCTGCAGTAGAAGTTGTTATGACGATTCTGCACGCGGGCGGTAAATTTGATAATCAAGCGTATAAGGTTTCAGGCGGCTTGCATGGCGTGGGGGTAAGTTGTGTGAATGCGCTTTCTGAATGGCTAGAAGTTGAAGTCAGGCGTGATGGTTTTATTTATCGTCAAAGATATGAAAAAGGCAGAACAGTAACAAAATTAACGGTAATTGGCAAAACAAAAAAAACAGGCACAAAAATTATTTTTAAAGCTGATAGCGAAATTTTTCAAAGCATAGTGTATTCATTTGATATATTATCTAACCGCTTAAGAGAATTGGCTTTTTTAAATAGCGGGTTGGTGATTAAAATCGTTGATGAACGCGAAGATAAGCGGGCGGAATTTTGTTTTCAAGGCGGAATATCTTCTTTTGTGGAGTATTTAAATAAGAATAAAACTCCTCTTTTAAAAAAGGTTGTTTATTTTGAAAAGCAAAAGGAGAATGTTTCTGTTGAAATTGCTTTGCAATATAATGATGGGTATTCTGAAAAAATTTATACTTTTGCTAATAATATTAATACAATTGAAGGCGGCACGCATTTAACAGGGTTTAAGTCTGCATTAACTAGAACAATTAATCAGTTTTGTAAAAATAAAAAACTGATTAAAAATGATGCTTTTACACTTTCAGGAGATGATGTTAGAGAAGGAATTGCGGTAGTAATCAGTGTTAAAATGCCTGATCCGCAATTTGAAGGACAGACAAAAACTAAATTAGGCAATAGCGAAATCGAAGGCATAGTTACTTCTATTGTTAATGAAAAACTGGGCAGTTTTTTAGAAGAAAATCCCGCTGTAGGCAATAAAATTGTGGAAAAGTCTCTCTTAGCTGCCAGGGCGCGCAATGCTGCTAAGAAAGCCCGTGAGCTGACAAGAAGAAAAGGAGCTTTAGATAGTGGTTCTTTGCCTGGAAAACTGGCTGATTGTTCAGAAAAAGACCCTGAAATTTGTGAAATTTATATTGTGGAAGGAGATTCTGCCGGAGGATCAGCAAAACAAGGCAGGGATAGGCGTTTCCAGGCAATTTTGCCGATTAAAGGAAAAATTTTAAATGTGGAAAAAGCGCGTTTAGACAGAGTGTTAAGTAATGAAGAAATACGTACAATAATTACAGCTATGGGGACGGGTATTGGCAGTGATTTTAATATTGAAAAAGTGCGTTATCATAAATTAATTTTAATGGCTGATGCTGATGTTGACGGCAGTCATATCAGAACATTGTTGCTTACTCTTTTGTATCGACAGATGCCGCAGTTAATTGAACGAGGGTATGTTTATATTGCTCAGCCTCCTTTATATAAAGTTAAAAAAGGCAGAAAAGAAAAATATATTGAGACAGAAGAAGAAATGGAAAATTTTTTATTTGAATTAGGTATGGATGGATTAAAAATTTTGAATCTAAAAGTAAATAAACAATTAACAGATATACAAATCAAAGATTTATTAAAAATTTTATTAGATCTTGAAAAAATAGGACAAGGCATAGAAAAAAAAGGTATAAAATTTATTGATTATTTGTGTTTGCAGAATAAAAGGACAGAACGTTTTCCTATGTACCGTGTGGTTACTGAAAGTAAACTTGAATATATTATTTTTAATGAGGAAGAATTAGCAGAAGTTGTTAAAAAAGAGGAAAAAATACAGGGAAAAGAGGTGGAAATAGAGGAAACTGAAAGCATAGATAAAGAAAAAAAAGGTTCAGGGGTAAAAGTTACTGAATTTTTTGAGGCTAATGAAATTTTAAAAATCGCGGAAAAATTAAAAAAAATGGAATTAAAAATAAGTAATTATGGGAAAAAAGAAGGTTCTAACCATAAGCCGTTATTAACGATAATTAAAGCGGAAAGAAAAGAAGAATATAAAATTTTTTATTTAAATGATTTATTAAACCTTGTTTTGAGTGTAGGGAAAAAAGGCATAAACATTCAAAGGTATAAAGGCCTTGGGGAAATGAATCCTGATCAACTATGGGAAACAACAATGAATCCTGATAAAAGAACAATGCTCAAGGTGGGAATAGAAGATGCTGTGAAAGCAGATGAAATGTTTACAGTTTTAATGGGGGATGCGGTTGCCCCAAGACGGCAATTTATTGAAGCCCATGCTAAAGAAGTGACAAATTTAGATATTTAAAAAGAGGAGAAGATAAATTATATGTACGCGCAAAATGAACGCATAATATCTGTGCCCATTGAAAACGAAATGAAAAAATCTTACATAGATTATGCGATGAGTGTAATTGTCGGCAGAGCTTTACCTGATATCAGAGACGGGCTAAAACCTGTGCATAGAAGAATTTTGTATGCAATGAAGGATCTGAATTTAGAACATATAAAACCGTATAAAAAATGCGCGCGTATTGTTGGAGAAGTTCTAGGAAAATACCATCCCCATGGAGACAGTGCTGTTTATGACGCTTTAGTGCGTATGGTGCAGACTTTTTCTTTAAGATATCCTTTAATTGAAGGACAGGGCAATTTTGGAACAGTTGACGGTGATTCTGCCGCGGCTATGCGTTATACAGAAGCGCGAATGTCCGCAATTTCTAAAGAAATACTTATTGATATAGAAAAAGAAACAGTTGATTTTACTCCAAATTTTGATGAATCTTTGCAAGAACCAAAAATATTGCCGTCTATTTTGCCGAATTTACTAATTAATGGCTCAAGCGGTATAGCTGTTGGTATGGCGACAAATATTCCGCCGCATAATTTAAATGAGATTGTTGCGGCGATTATTTATTTAATTGATCATCCAGATGCGTCAATTCAAGATTTAATGGAAAAAGTTTCAGGGCCTGATTTTCCTACTGGCGGGATTATTTGCGGAAAAGATGCGATCAAACAGGCATATTTAACCGGCCGCTGCCCAATTAAAATAAGGGCAAAAGCGAATATTGAATCCCATAAAAATGGCAGAGAGTCAATAATTATTACAGAAATTCCATATCAGGTAAATAAATTAAATATTATTGAAGCGATTGTTAAACTTGTACAACACAAAAAAATCGAAGGTATTTCAGATATCCGCGACGAATCAGATAAAGATGGAATGCGCATTGTTGTAGAAATAAAAAGAGACGCTGCTTCTCAGGTAGTTTTAAACACTCTTTATAAGCATACTCAGCTTGAAAATACTTTTGGTATAATCTTTTTAGCAATAGTAGAGAATCGTCCGCGTGTTTTAAATTTAAAGCAAATGCTGCAATATTATATTGAGCACCGTCAGGAAATAGTTATCCGCAGGACAAAATTTGAATTGCGTAAAGCAGAGGAAAGGGCTCATATTTTAGAAGGATTTAAAATATGCTTAGACAACTTAGACGCGATTATTAAATTAATTCGCGGTTCTCAAAATACTGCTACTGCTAAACAGGGATTAATTGGCCAGTTTGGTTTAACTCAGGTTCAGGCACAGGCAATTCTTGAAATGCAATTGCAAAGGCTTACTGCTTTAGAACGTGAAAAAATTGAAAATGAATATCTGGAATTAATTAAGAAAATAAACATTTTAAAAGCAATTTTAAATGACCCAAACAAAATTTTAAACATAATTAAAGAAGAATTACTAGAACTGGTAAAAAAATATGGAGATCCGCGCAGGACAATGATTATCGCTCAAGTAGGAGATTTTGAGATTGAAGACTTTATTGCCGAGGAAGATGTGGTAATCACTCTTTCGCACGCTGGATATGTAAAACGCTTGCCGGTAAGTTCTTATAGACAACAAAAAAGAGGAGGCAAGGGGGTTACAGGCATTGAAATGCGGGAAGAAGATTTTGTGGAGCAAATATTTATCGCGTCAACTCATGATTATCTTTTAATTTTTACAGATAAAGGAAAAGTATACTGGTTAAAGGTATATGAGATACCTCAGGTAGGTAAAATGGCAAAAGGAAAAGCAATTGTTAATCTTTTGCAATTGTCAGCAGGGGAAAAAGTCAGTGCTTTAATTCAAGTAAAAAAATTTCAGGAAGGGAAATTTTTGGTAATGGCGACTAAGTACGGCCAAATCAAGAAAACAGATTTAATGGCGTACAGCCATCCGCGTAAAGGAGGTATTAGCGCGATTACTTTAAAAGATACAGATGAGTTAATCAGCTGTAAATTAACTGAAGGGGAACAGGAGATATTTATCGGCACCAAAAATGGCAAAGCAATACATTTCTCAGAAGCAGATGTCAGGGGAATGGGCAGGACTGCTTCAGGTGTAAGAGGAATTTATTTATCTAAGGAAGACTGTGTTATTGCTATGGATATTGTGAGAAAAGATACAACTTTATTAAGCATAACAGAAAATGGTTTTGGAAAGCGTACATTAGCTAAAGAATATAAAATACAGTCAAGAGGCGGTAAGGGGATAATTAATATTAGGACTTCAACGCGCAATGGACTGGTTGTTAGTGTTAATGCGGTAGTTGATAAAGATGAGTTAATGCTGATCACTTCAAGTGGAATGATTGAGCGCTGCCCGATAAAAGATATTCGCACTATCGGCCGTTCTACGCAGGGTGTAAACATTATGCGGCTTAAAGAAAATGATAAAGTTGTTGCTGTTGCCAGAGTTGTGGCTAAAGAAGAGGATTAACCCGGATATTTTGTAGTATTGTACCAACGTAAAAGGGAGGGTTATAAACCCTCCCGTACAGAAAATAATATAAATATACTCGAACGCAATTGGTTTGTAAAATTCAGGCGTTTCCCTGTGCCCTAGATTGGAACGTTCTGATAGAGCTAAATCGCAGGCGCAGCTTGCTGCGTTGAGGTTTTACGAAAGAAGAACGTTTTAAGATACAGTATACCGCAATATGACAATTTTAAATAAAAATCTCTCTGCTCTTCAAAAAGTTTCTCCGCAACTATACACTCGGATAAAAGATTTAAAAATTTCTGAGAATATAAAAATTTTAAAAGCCGGCAATGATTCATATACGTTAAAAGTTACAACCCAATCAGGTGAAAAGCTTATCCACAGTATTTATAATCCAGAAAAAGAAGCAGAAACATTTATTGCTTCTTTTCAGCTTAAGAAAAATTTTATTCCCTTAGTTCTTGGACTTGGTTTTGGATATCATCTCTTTGAGATATTCAAGCAAATTAATAAATTTTCCGCGATTTTTGTATTTGAATTAAGGGAAGATATTTTTAAAGCAGCATTAACGCGGCAAAATTTTGTTCCAATTTTAAGTAATCCGAAAGTAAAAATTTTCGTTACATCTAATCAGAAAATAATAATGAATTATCTTTATAAACTAACTTTTCAAAAAAAAATTAGAGGGAAAATGAAGCTGATCGTGCATCAGCCAAGTTTGTCTATTTATAAACAGGACGCGTCTGAATTTATAGACATTATTGAAAAAATACAGATTAAGCCTAAAATGCAGCAGGTAATGAAAACAAATTTTCTTGCCAACATAACCCAGACAATAGAAAGCCCTGGTATTAATACTTTTTTTAGCGCGTTTAAAAATAAACCTGTATTTTTGATTTCTGCGGGGCCCAGTTTAAGCAGAGATATTGAGAGTTTAAAAAAAATTAAAAACCGCGGAATTTTAATTTGCGTAAGCACAGCATTTAGTTTACTGATAAAAAATAAAATTATTCCTGATTTTGTCGCGATAGGGGATCCAAAAGCAATAATGCTCACACATTTTACAGATTTACTTGAAAATTCTGTTCCCTTGATATTTTTACCCACAGCATCAAAAGAAGTAATCAGCCAGTATAAAGGGCCTAAAATTGTTGCGCTGCAAACAGGCTACAGCTTATCTGATTTTGTCGCGGAAAGGGTTGATAAAGGCAGAGTTGATGTTGGGGAATCAGTGTCCACTTTAATTCTTGATGTCGCGATAAAAACAGGGGCAAATCCAATTGTTTTTGTTGGACAGGATTTATCTTTTTATAACGGATATTCTCACGCAAAGGGTATAGAAAAGCGTTTAAAAATAACACATAAGCCCAGGACAATAAAAAGCATTACCGGAGCAGAAATTCCCGCGAGTTCGTCTTTTTACTGGTTTTTGCATTGGATTGAAAAAAAAATCGCACAATTTCCACGAATAAAATTTATTAATGTTTCTCAATTCGGTGCGCGCATAAAAGGCACTTTGCCTATGGAATTAGAGACAGTAATCAAAGAATATTGCACAGAGGAATTAAAAAGCAAGGTGTTGTAAACAGTAATAAGATACCTTTGTAATCGGTGACTGACTGACTGAAGCGGGGGGGGGCCATAAACTTATCATTTTAATATAATCCAATTTTTCAGAGTAGATTCCCGCTAAAAGATTGCGGGAATCCATAACTAAAAAC
Source organism: Candidatus Omnitrophota bacterium (assembly GCA_003645745.1). GTDB lineage: Bacteria > Omnitrophota > Gorgyraeia > B26-G9 > B26-G9 > B26-G9. The sequence goes on along the minus strand of QNCH01000018.1, from coordinate 462 downwards.
CCCGCTTCATTCATCGATTACATCCCTTTATAGGGCACAGGGAAACGCCTAAATTTTACAAACCAATTGCGTTTGAGTATACTAAACATTTTTTGTCTTAAAAGGAGTTTATTAAAAAAGGTACAATTTTTTAATAGATTTTGTTTTAAAAGGTTATATAACGCGATACTTTTGTTTACCTCACACGCGGTTAGTGTCTGCCTGCTATAACATGCTTTAATAAAAAATTCTGTTAATTCAACAAAAGCTTTCTGATCCAACATTTTATATCCATACAAATTAAAATACTCAGCTACTTCTTTTGGCGTCATCCATTTAAATGGTTTTAGCAGCTTGATTCGGCAAAGAATAAAACGAAGATTTTTGTAAAGAGTTAAAACAAGAGCATTTGGATTAGAACGAAGCAGCGCTTTTAAACGCGTATCTCTAATTATTTTTACGATTAATCTATATACAAAATAC
>QNCH01000017.1 GCA_003645745.1 Candidatus Omnitrophota bacterium | reverse complement strand
TATCTTTTACACTTATAAAGACAGAACCTTCAGTAGGTAGAATCTGACCGGCGGCTATCTGAGATTTAACATAGGCTCTTCCAAAATCGCTATCAATTCCCATCACCTCTCCTGTAGATTTCATCTCAGGGCCTAAAATAATATCTACTCCTGAAAACCGAGAAAACGGAAGTACTGATTCTTTAACACAAACATGGTTAATTCTTTTTTCCTGAGTAAAATTAAGCTCTGTAAGAGTTTTTCCAGCCATTACTTTTGCCGCGATTTTTGCCAGAGGCACACCTATACTTTTACTCACAAAAGGCACTGTCCTGGAAGCGCGGGGATTAACCTCTAACACATATACAGTGTCCTTTTTAACCGCGAACTGAATATTGAGCAAGCCTTTAACCTGTAATTGCTTAGAAATAGCATACGTATATTTTCTAATCTGTTCAATAATATCATCACTTAGAGTATGCGGAGGCAGCACACACGCGGAATCCCCAGAATGCACCCCTGCCTCTTCTATATGCTCCATAATCCCGCCAATTACTGTAATCGCTCCATCTGAAACCGCATCAACATCTACTTCTACCGCATCTTCTAAAAATTTATCAATCAATACTGGACTCTGGGCAGACACATTTTCTATTTTCTGGACAAATTTTTCTAAAGCAAATTGGTCATAAACAATCTTCATTGACCTGCCTCCTAAAACATATGAAGGCCTTACCAACACAGGATAACCAATTTTCCCCGCAATCTTTTTAAGATCATGTTCAGAAACCGCGCATCCATTCGCAGGCTGATTTATTTTTAAATCCCTTACTAACGCGGAAAATTTTTCTCTGTTCTCAGCTAAGTCAATTGACTCTACTGAAGTACCAATAATCCGGCATCCAGCATCTAAAAGCTTTTTAGCCAAATTAAGAGGAGTTTGTCCGCCAAATTGTACAATTACCCCCTCAGGTTTTTCCAAATCAACTATGTTCATTACATCTTCAAAAGTCAACGGCTCAAAATAAAGCTTATCTGAAGTATCATAATCAGTAGATACAGTTTCCGGATTAGAATTCACCATTATACTCTGATAACCTAATTCTTTTAAAGCAAAAGACGCATGGCAGCAACAATAATCAAATTCAATACCTTGTCCAATTCTGTTTGGCCCGCCGCCTAAAATCATTATTTTTTTTCCTGTATCGGATTTAGCCTCTTTTTCAGTTTCATAAGTTGAATAATAATACGGAGTATATGCTTCAAATTCCGCTGCACAGGTATCAACCAATTTATATACAGGACAAATCTGTTTTTGTTTCCTTAAACGTCTTAAGCTTAATTCATCTAAACCAATTAAATCCGCAATTTGGCTGTCGCTAAAACCATACTGTTTAGCCTGCAAAAGCAAGCCGGGATCTAAATCTTTCTGCTTAAAAATCTTTTTTTCTAAACACACAATTTCATTAATATTACTCACAAACCATGGATCTATTTTAGTAATCTTACTAACCTCTGTAATACTCATCCCTTTTTGCAACCCATACTTCACATAAAATATACGCGAAGCATTAGGCTTTTCTAATCTTAACTTAAGCTTATCTATAGAAATAGCCTGATAATTTTTCTGAGAATCAAGCCCTGTATGCCCTATTTCTAGACCACGCAACCCTTTTTGCAAAGCTTCCTTAAATGTACGCCCAATAGCCATCGTTTCGCCAACTGATTTCATTGAAATACCTAAAATATCCTTAGCTTCAGGAAATTTTTCAAAAGTAAACCTGGGTATTTTTACTACGCAATAATCTATCGCAGGCTCAAAGCAAGCCGGAGTTTTCTGAGTAATATCATTGTTTATCTCATCAAGCGTATAACCAACAGCAAGCTTAGCCGCAAACTTAGCAATAGGAAACCCTGTGGCTTTACTTGCTAACGCAGAACTTCTGGAAACCCTGGGATTCATTTCAATAACCACCATCCGTCCATTTTCAGGATTAAGCGCGAATTGAATATTTGAACCTCCTGTTTCAACTCCGATCTTGCGAATTATCGCGATTGCCGCGTTACGCATATTTTGATATTCACGGTCAGTTAATGTCTGTGCTGGAGCTACAGTAATAGAGTCTCCGGTATGTATGCCCACAGGGTCAAGATTTTCTATTGAGCAGACAATCACCACATTATCTTTTACGTCACGCATTACTTCTAATTCATATTCTTTCCAGCCAAAAATTGATTCCTCAATTAAAATTTCGCTAATCATACTATTGTTTAAACCTAAAGCGGCAATTTGTTCAAATTCCTGCTCTGTTAAAGCAATACCCCCTCCAGTGCCGCCAAGAGTAAAACTGGGACGAATAATCACCGGCAAACTAATATTTTTTAAAACCTGTTTTGCCTGCTTCAAATTATAAGCTAAAACACTCTTTGGCAAATCCATGCCAATCTCCTGCATTGCCTTTTTAAAACATGCCCTATCTTCAGACATTTTTATGGCCTGATAATCAGCGCCAATCATCTCTACATTAAACTTCTTCAAAATTCCTTGTTCAGCTGCTTTCATTGCTGTATTTAAACCTGTCTGGCCACCTAATGTAGGAAGCAGGGCATCAGGCCTTTCTAAAACAATAACTTTTTCTAATACCTCAGGCGTTATCGGCTCTATATATGTTGCATCTGCTGTATCAGGGTCAGTCATAATTGTAGCCGGATTAGAATTAACCAGCACAACTTTAAAACCTTCCTCTCTTAATGCTTTACATGCCTGTGTTCCTGAATAATCAAACTCACAAGCCTGCCCAATAACAATCGGTCCTGAGCCGATAATTAAAATTTTCTTAAGATCATTTCTTTTTGGCATAATTATCCCGCGTATTATCCATCATTAAAATAAATTCTTTAAATAAATCCATTGCATCATGCGGTCCTGGGCAAGCTTCAGGATGAAACTGCACCGCGAATAAAGGCAATGTTTTATGTCTTATTCCAGCAAGCGTCTGGTCATTAAGATTAATATGCGTTGCCATAACTGCATTATCAGGCAATGAATTAATATCCAGACAAAAGCCATGATTTTGCACAGTAATTGCCACTCTGCCTGTGCGAAAATCCTTTACAGGGTGATTTGCCCCATGATGGCCAAACTTCAATTTATAAGTTTTTCCGCCTAAAGCCATACCTAATATTTGCAATCCTAAACAAATACCAAATACAGGAATCTTGCCAATTAGCTGTTTTGCAGTATTTACCACATAATCCAAAGCCGCAGGATCCCCTGGGCCATTGGAAAACATCACGCCATCAGGTTTAAGCTCAAGAATTGTCTCAAATTTAATATTTGCCGGCACAACTGTTAGTGCGCACTCTAAAGCTTCTAATTGCCTTAAAATATTTGATTTTACACCGCAGTCAATAACCACAACACTATATTTAGCTTGCTTGCCTGGATAAAAAATTTCAGTTCTGGTAACTTCCTTAACTAAATCAACGCCCACAATCCCGGTTGAATCATTAATCTGACTAATTAATTTATCTATGTTAAACTCTTCAGTAGAAACAACTGCTTTCATTGCTCCTTTGCGCCTGATCTGCAAAGTAAGCCCGCGGGTATCTATGCCCTGAATGCCAATAATTTCATTTTCCTGTAAATATTGAGGTAAACTTTTTTGAGCGCGCCAATTACTCATCAATTTAGCGCATTCTTTAACCACAAACCCTGAGACAAAAGGACGTTCTGACTCTACATCCTGATTGTTTACACCATAATTACCAATTAAAGGGTAGGTCATTGTTACAATCTGACCTTTATAGGAAGGATCTGTGAGTATTTCTTGATACCCGCTCATACTGGTATTAAAAACTATTTCACCAAATTTAATGCCGGAAGCGCCAAAAGAATAGCCTGAAAAAACAGTGCCATCTTCTAAAACAATTAAAGCTTTTTTTTGTTTGTTAATTTTCATTATAAACGTCAGGACGAAAAATTCAAAGAAACTAAATAACACTAATTTTAATTATAATATAATCATAGAATATTGAAAAGGATTTTATTTATTTTTGTGTAATCGATGAGAATTAGGAGGGAGGATAATAGGAATAGTGCTTAGCTGTCCGAAATTTTATCCATCAGCAAAAATTATCCTCAAACGTAGTAGGTTTGCAATTTTATGACGTCTCCCTGCATTGCATCTTGGAGCGTTCTTCTATCGCCAAACCTTAGGCGCAGCCAGCTGCGCCTAAGGTTAGACCGTTCCAATAGAGGGCACAGGGAAACGCCTAAATTTTGCAAACCTATTACGTTTGAGGATAACATTTGGGTATAGATAAAACTGCTCCAGTATCAGCGCTGGTAACAAAAGCTGAATATCTTGCCAACCAGCCTGCTTTTACTTTTATTCTAAATTTAGGTTTTTCAGATAATCTTAATTTTATCTCTTTTTCAGAAAGTTCTATATTAATTGTTTTTTTATCTACATCAATTGTAATCATATCTCCCTGTTGCAAAATGCCAATTTCCCCGCCAGCCGCAGCTTCAGGAGCAATATGCCCAATGCAAAGCCCACGCGTTCCTCCGGAAAACCTGCCGTCAGTAATTAAAGCGGCTTTTATCCCTGCTCCCTTTATTGCTGCTGTCGGAGAAAGCATTTCCTGCATCCCTGGCCCGCCCTTAGGCCCTTCATAGCGAATAACTACAACATCACCATCTTTAACCTTACCGTGCAAAATGCCAGCTAATGCATGTTCCTGAGATTCATAAATTTTTGCAGGACCTCTAAATGTCAACATCTCTTTATCAACACCACTCGTTTTAAGCACTGCCCCTTTTTGGGCAATATTACCGAATAATACAGCCAATCCGCCCTGAGGAGAAAAAGCATTATCTACAGAAAAAAGTATCCTGCCATCAGGTTTAGGAGACGTTAAAACATAATCCCCCAAAGTTCCATATACTGTCCTGGCCTTAAGGTTCAAATAAGTTTTGCCTCCATCATAAACTGACCTTAAAATTGCGCCTATACCTCCAATTTTATGCACATCTTCTAAATGAATTTCCATTCTGGAAGGCGCAACTTTAATCACATTAGCAGTGGTAGAAGCAAGCCTGTTTAATCTCTTTAAGTCATATCTAATGCCTGCCTCATAAGCTAAAGCTAATAAATGCAGCACAGTATTCGTTGATCCGCCCATTGCCATATCCAGAATAAAAGCATTATCTAACGAATCTCTGGTTAAAATATCTAACGGCCGAATATTCTCCTTCATTAATTGCACAATCTTATCCGCAGCTTTTTTTACCAGCATTATTCTCTGCGGATTAACCTGCATTTGCCTTTTAATACCAGCTATCCTGCGTGTCGCAGGGATTGTGCCATTGCCAGGTAAAGCAAAACCCAATGCTTCCCCCAAACAATTCATAGAATTAGCAGTAAACATACCCGCACAACTGCCATACCCAGGACAAGCCTTTTCAGCTAACTCTGTTAACTCTCTTTTACCCATCTTACCCACACTATTTTTGCCTACACCTTCAAAAACAGAAATTAAGTCAGTATTATTACAGCCTGCAAGCATAGGCCCCCCGCTTACATAAACAGCAGGAATATTTATTCTAACCATCGCATTATACATTGCAGGCACAATTTTGTCACAGTTACCCAACCCAATCCATGCATCACAGGGATGCGCTCCGATAATAGTTTCTATCTGGTCAGTAATTAACTCTCTTGACGGCAAAGAATATTTCATCCCAAAATGGCCCATAGCAATTCCATCACAAACAGCACCGCCGATATTTGTGTACCAAACATTAACTCCCTTTTTTTCCAACTCCTGTTTTAATACCGCCCCAAGCTCTGCAAGGTGGGCATGCCCGGGAATCTGAGTTGTATAAGAATTAACTATAGTAATAAAAGGCTTCCTAACATCTTTAGCTGATTTAAGCGTTCCTTCAGCAATCATCAGAGAAACTGCGGGAAGCATTTCTACTCCTTGTTTATAAACAGCGCTTCCTTTATCACGAATATTTTTAATCCCATCATTTATAAAATGTGCTTTCATTGTTTTTTAATCTCCTGCTTTATACTTTTTTCCTTAGGAACTATAAATAAATAAGTATTACATTTATATCCACAGATTCAGACCATCTTTACCTGATCTTCAATCGCGATTTTCTCAACGTACCTAAAAGTACGCCGTAAAAATCGTTCAATCAGATAAGGTAAATCTGGCCTGAATCTGTGGATATAAATGCAACACTTATTCATTTACAGTCCCTTTATTTACAAAATCAAATATTAATTGTTGATTAAATTTACTCATTTTAATAAAAGAAATTCCTGTACGATGTTGTTTCTCTCCAGAACAATTATTATAACATACTACGCCATTAACTTCCATTGACTTAGATTGTTCAGAAGATGTATACAAATCAACTAAAGTAAATTTTATTACTACAATGGAATTTAAAGTAAAATCATAAGCGGATAAAACAGCCATGCCTTTCAGTCCAAGATCAAGCAGTTTAGCCGAGATGTTCAAATTACTGCCAACACGCATATGCACGGTCAAACTTCCATCCAATTTATATGCAACAATAAGATTAATATTTAGTCTCTCTACCTCTCACCTGTTTATGCCATTATATTCTTCAGCCATAATTTATCCTCCGAATAAAAAAGCTGTCACAAAACTTCAGATTGCAAAATTATTTATTTTAATAAATGACTATACAGTTCATCTGTCCGAGAAAGCATTCGCTTTATCTGAAAAGCTGAATGCTGCAGTAAATCTTTGCCATTAGCGCCCATTATTTTACACAATTGCGGATCCTTTAACAGAATATTTACTTTATCCGCAAAAGCAGAAATATCACCAACAGAAATTAAATAACCATTCTGTCCATTTTGAACAATTTCTTTCACTCCGTCAACATCATAAGCAACTATCGACTTACCCAATGCAGCAGCTTCTAAAAGAGCTATTGGCAAGCCTTCCCATAATGAAGTAAGAGCTACAATATCAAATATACTCATAATTTTTATCACATCTTGACGCCATCCTAAAAAAATAATCTTTTGATCCAATTGCCTGTCTTTAACCAATTTTTCAATTCTCGTACGCATCACTCCATCTCCCACACAGACAAATTTTACATTTGGATTACTTTTACTAATTATTGCCGCTGCTTCAATAAAATCCAAAAGATTTTTTTGCGGTTTAAAACAAGCTACTATGCCCACGACAGCAGTCTGCTCCTTAAAACCAAATTTCTCTTTGCTCAGAATACCGTTCGCGTATTTTTCTAAATCCAAACCATACTGCAGTAAAGTGTAATCATCTTTTAGCCCAATGCCGCAACCAATGCCTTTATCAATGTCACTCTGGCAAACAGCAACAAATTTTGTAGTGATCAGAGCGGTAATTTTCTCTAACCAAACGTACACAAGATAAACAAATGGATTCATTGAATGATTAAAACTCCACCCGTGGATGGTATGTAAAATCACTTTTACCCCAGCTATCTTAGCTGCCCAGCGGCCAATTATGCCTGCCTTTGAACTGTGCGTATGCACTAAATCTATTTTTTTTTCTTTAATATAACAAACTAATTCAATTAAAGCCATTAAATCATAAATTGGATGTATTCTCTGCTTCAAAGCAGACAAAAAGTAAACCTTAACATTACCGATCTGCTTTGCCTGCTTACACAACAATCCTCGCGGCGCGCTAATAAAATACTTTGTATATTTATCTTTGTCTACCCCATTAATCATTGTTAGAGCATACTTCTGTGCTCCACCTAATTCAAGATTTGTAATTATATGCAATATATTAAACTTGCGCAAATTAAAACTCCTTCTTTATTATACTCAAACCTATACTCAAACGTAATAGGTTTGAATATAGATAGGCGTGAATGTTAATAATAATATTTAATATTATAACAGCTTATCTGCATCGTGTCACTTTTATTTCGCAAACAACAGCATAAAAAACCATTGATTCATAGAAATAAATGTGGTATATTTACTTTTGTCATCTATCTCAAAAAAAATTATAAAATAAAGAAAGGAAAAAAGAATTATGGCTTATAAAATTAATGAATCTTGTGTATCATGCGGCACTTGCGAACCAGAATGTCCTGTAGAAGCTATTCAAAGCGGAACTCCATACACCATTGATCCTGAAAAGTGTATTAATTGCGGCGCATGCGCAACCGTATGTCCGGTTAATGCAATAGCAGAAGAATAATCCTCTGAAAGATTCAGGTTAAGGAATATAGCTTGCGGATAAATAAGAACTGCGCACATAAGGTCCGCTTTTTATATGCAAAAAACCTAATGACTCTGCTATTTTTTTATACTCAGTAAAATGCTCAGGACGGATATATTCCTGAACGGGAAAATAGCTGTAGCCAGGGGATAAATATTGTCCAAGGCTTAAAAAATCACATCGCACTTTGCGTAAATCTTTTAAAACATCTATAACTTCTTCTTGTTTTTCGCCTAAGCCAAGCATTAATCCTGATTTTGTATACAATTTGTTATTTATTTCTTTTGCTGTATTTAAGATACCCAATGAACGCGAATACAAAGCATTCCTTAGTTTTCCATAAAGCCTGGGTACAGTTTCAATATTATGCGCGAATATATCAGGCTCTGCAAAAATAACTTTTTTAAGCGCCTGCATATTACCGTTAAAATCAGGTACAAGAATTTCTACACGTATACTCTCATTAAGCTGATGAATTGCCTGCACATTTTGGGAGAATATTTCAGCCCCGCCATCAGTTAAATCGTCTCTGGTAACACTGGTAATTACAACATGTTTAAGCCCCAACAACTTTACCGCATGTGCAATTCTTTCAGGCTCTGTTAAATCAAGTTTTTCAGGTTTACCTTTTGCAACCGCGCAAAATTTACAATTTCTAGTGCAAATCTTTCCTAAAATAAGAAATGTTGCCACACCAGAAGCAAAACACTCAGAAATATTCGGGCATTTTGCCTGCGTGCAAATGGTGTTTAACTGTAAATCTTTAAACAAAGAATTCAATTTAACACAATCTTGCAAATTAATTTTTTTATTCAGCCATTTCGGTTTTCTATAAATTTGTTTTTTTTTACACATTATTGCGTACCTAAATTTTTAAACTGCTCTGCTAAATGCAATTCAACGTCATTCAAATCATCAAAAATAAACTCTACATTAAATACACGCGCAAAAGAATTTCGCAGCATTTCTGCTAAATATTCAAATTTTAACTCTGTTTTAAGCGCCTGAGTTAAAGAAATTGTTTTCTCTTCAATGCCATCCAATGAAATGCTAAACAAAGATTTAATCATCGGAAAGTTAAGTGTTATTGGAATAAATCCATGTTGAAAAATTTTTTTTCCTGTACGTTTTTGCGCATTACCTCCTATTTTTTTACCTTTAAATACAAGGTCAAAACCTCTCACAGCAGATAAACAAAAATCTATTTCCTGTTTTTTATTAACTCCAGCATACTGTTTTTGCTCAGCAAACTCCACTCTAATCCCAAATCTGCAATACAAATCAATTAAAAAAGAAGCCATTATTTTAAAGCTTTGCTTTACTGAAAAAGGAAGTTTTAAATCCTGCCTTGCGCAAACAATACTGTAGCTAAGGTCATTTTCGTGATAAACAGCTTCTCCCCCACTGATTCGCCGTGCAATGGCAATTTTATTTTGCGCGCATACATTTAAATTTAAAACTTGCTCCGCGCGCTGAGAATATCCTAAAGAAATTCCAGCAGGCTTCCATTTATAAATTCTTAAAACAGGTACTTTATATGCCTGCAATAAAGCTCTGTCAACCGCCATATTCATACACGGGTTACTGTCTTTAGATATAATTAACCTCCATTTAGACAAAATATTTCCTTTATTTCCACTATTTATAATAGCTCTCTTTCAAATAATTTCAAAAATGGGGAAAATTTAGATTAATAATACAGATAGAAACGGTTTTATTACAAGTAACGATGTATATATTCAGGGATATAATATTCAACATTAGTTAAGATCACACCAAGCAATTTTGCGCGCACACTTTTTATCTGCTCCTCTACTCTCCAAACTACTTCCCGCCGTGTCCTTCCAGCTTGCACTGCAAGCAAAACTCCATCAACATAAGGAGCAAGGATACGCGCGTCAGAATAAGGCATAATAGCCGGGCTGTCAAAAATTATATAATTAAAATGCATCTCCAGTTCCGTAATCAAACTTTTCATTTTCTGGTTGGTAAAAAACTCCGCAGGATTTGAAAGGATATCGCCAGCAGGCAATATAACCAAATTTTCAATGCTGGTCTTTATTAAAATTTCATCTAACTGTATTTCTTCGGTTAAATAATTACTCAAACCTTTATCAGCCCTAACATTAAGCAATTTTTCAATCTTTGGGTTTCTAAAATCAGCACTGACTAAAACTGTACTCTTTTCCCTTTCCTCTGCCATAATTACTGCTAAATTCACACAAGTAATACTTTTACCTTCCATACGATTAGCACTGGTAATTAATAAAGATCGGAATAATTTTCCGCCGTTTAAAGAGCTTATATATGTTCGAATATTACGATATTGCTCTGTAATGGCCGCGCCGGGGCTATAATAAGACACTACTTTAGAATCAATGCCTGTCTTATTTTTCAATTTAGCAATCATCCTGCGCACCATAAATTTTTCTTTCATCAGTCTTTTCCTATTTACTGTCTTAGTGACCGTAAATGAATAAGTATTACATTTCTACCTCACAGATTCAGGCCATCTTTGCCTGATCTTCAATCACGATTTCCTCAACGTACCTCAGCCGTGAAAATTATTCTATCAGATCAGACAAATCTGACCTAAATCTGTGGATATAAATGCAACACTTATACTCAAACGTAATAAGTTTGCAATTTTATGACGTCCCCCTGCACTGCATCTTGAAACGTTCTTCATTCGCCAAATCTCAACGCAACGAGTTGCGCCTGCGGTTTGTCTCAATCAAAACGTTCCAATCTACAGCACAGGAAAACGCCTAAATTTTGCAAACCTATTACGTTTGAGTATATTCATTGACTGTCCCTAATTATCTGTTTAACAATCTTTGTTTCATAAAAATACGAACTGCTAACGCCAATAGCGAACAAAATCAAAACGGCTATGGCAATTAAAAATCCTGTTTGGAACCTTTTCTTTCTTATAAGCGAGAGTTCTTCTAAAGATAAAATTCTCATTGTAGAGCCGACAACAGGAACATCTAAAAACCTTTTAGCATCCTCTACACTCCGAAATGAATGGTCAGTAATCTCCACAACAAAAACACACCCAGCCCCAATAATAATACCCAAAACAATAGCAATAATTGAAATCAAAAGCTTTTTAGGTTTAGAAGGTTTTAAAGGGAGTCTGCCTTGTTCAATAATTTCATAAATAGTGCCTTTTTGCTGCACTTCAACAGCATCCAGCCTATTTTCCTCAATCTTCAATAAAAGCATTTCATAGATATTATTTGTTACATGATTATCTCTGACTAATTGCGAGTAAATCATATCTTGTTCAGGCAGACTTTGTATCCGATTTTCATACTCATTTACAAGTTTTTGTAAACCAGATTCTTTTTTCACTAACATAGCTTTCTCTTCTTTTAAATCATTATATGTCTGTTTCAACTCAGTGTATAAAACAGGATCTGTCTGCATAGACTGCTGGCTGATTATTTTTTCTGTTTCCTCTTCCAACCTGCGCCGCAAATCGTCAACTCGTAATTCATACTCCAACACCCGTTCAGAAGCAGGGTCATTATGCAGCAAATTATATAATTCCACTTGCGCAGTTCTCAATTGGCCGTTTAATGTTCTGATAATTGGGCTTACATCTAATAATTTTCCGCTGATCATTACCGGCTCTCTACCTGAAAGCTGATCTTCAAGTTTTTTTATTTTCTCATCCTGCATCGCTAATAAAAGCTGTGTCTCACTTAATGAGGTCTGAGTATTAATCAGTAATGACACATTAATCTCAGTACTCTTTCCTGGAGTCTTTAAAAAAAACTTGTTTTTAAACTCAGTGAGTGCTTTTTCTGTTTCGTTTAATTTTTCTTTATAAATTTCTGCCTGTGACTCAGCAAAATTAACACCAATTAACGCTAAATTACTTTTTCTATCTTTAGTATATTCAATGAAACTCTGGATTAAATTATTAACCACATTCTGCGCCATCTCAGGATCTTTATCTACATAAATAACTTCAAATACCTCTGGGGAACGCACAAGCACTTCTGTCCTTTTCCTGATTAATAAAATTAATTTTTCAAGCTCAAGCTGGTTCGCAACATTCTTATCCATACCTACACGCTTAATCACTCTCAACAATTGAGGATAATTAAGAATTTTCTCGGTAAAAGTCCTTAATTGTTCAGCTAAAGTTACAGAAGAATCCCTGTAATAGTCAGCCTTAGGCGCAGATAAAGGATTAATCATCTTCTCCTCCTGTACCAAAACAATGGCTGAAGATGAATAATATTTCGGAAGAAAAAAACTGCCAATAGATGCTGTAAAAAATACAATACACATTGGCAGTAAAAAATATTGCTTACGGTGAAAAAGGATAGATAGATAATCTCTAAGGGTTACATAAGAATTAGTTGATTGTTCTTTCACAGAAAATTATCCTGGGTTGTATACTCAAACGTAATAGGTTTGAGTATAAATACTACTGTTCATCATTGCTAAATCCCTTACGCAACAATAAGCTTCTTTTAGTTAACTCTTCAATTCTCTCTGCTTCTATGCGCATACCTGTATAGTTATTATCATGGTTAGAGATATGAGGGGTAATAAAAACTACGATTTCCTGTTTTACTTTTTCCTGAGTATTACTGCGAAAAAATAAACCAACAATCGGAATACTGCCTAAAAAGGGAATTTTATTTACACTCGTTACATTAGAATCTTTAATTAATCCGCCTAAAATAATTGTATTGCCATTTTTAACAATCATTGTAGTGTCAGCCTCTGTAGTATCTACAGCTAAAGCATTATCTACTTCCGCAACACGCCTCGCAGAACTAACCTCAGGATGAATTTTCATAATTACAAAGTCATTGTCTGTTATTGCAGGGGTAACCCTCAATTTAATGCCAACATCGATAAACTTTGTTTCTGTTGTAACCAGTCCTGTATCTGTATCTTTTTGCTGCACTAAATAAGGTTCACTACTACCAACTAAAATACTGGCTTCTTTATTATCCATAACCACAATACGCGGAGAAGAAAGCACATCAGTATTAGAAGATGATTCCAGCATCTCAAGCACAGCTTCATAACTACGGCGTGAAAGAGAACCTGCCTGAAAAATACCGCCAGTGGTAATACCTTGAGCAAACTGGCCTTGCAAGTTATATTTGCCTTTAAGATATTGCCAATCTATGCCTGTTTTTGAACTATCTCCCAAAGTAATTTGTAAAATTTTAGCCTCAATAAACACTTGCCTGCTTGGCACATCCCAGCCTTTTATAAGCTCATCAATATCTTTTAAAACAATTTTTGTTGTTTTTACCACAACACTGTTTGTGCGTTCATCTACAAAAATTCCCCCTTTTTCATCAGGGATAACTTGTTTTAACTTATCCTTAACATTTTCTGCTTTTGCGAATATTAACTGATATTTTTTTAATATTTCTTTTTGATCCAGCCTGGCAAGAGCAGTCTCTATTTCCTCAATTTTCATCTGAGTATCTGTAACAACTACCTGATTCGCTCTTTCATTTAATTCCACCCTGCCGCGCACAGATTTTATCGACATTAAAATACGCCGCAAATCAGCAACATTAGCATGTTTTAAAGTGTAAACCCTGGTAGTAACTCTGGAAAATCTATCTTTTTGCTTTGTGTCTTCATATGAATATACATTAATAACTTCATCTTTTTGTTTCCAAAAATAATTATTCGTCTCTAAAACACAAGACAGGGCCTTAGACAAAGGCACATCAATAAATTTTACAGTTGTAGTACCTGAGACATTTTTACTAATCACAAGGTTCATCTCTGATTGTTTAGCAATAGACTGTAAAACTTCCACAAGGTCAACACGCTCAGCATTAATGGTGATCAATGATTCTGCTGAAAATCCCTTACTGTGAGATAAAAAACAAAACCAGCTAATGCTCACAAGTGCTATAAAAACAAAAAATTTCTTCTTAATTTTCAATTCTCTCCTTTTAGAACTGTTTAGGATGGACAACCCCATCCCCTGTATTTTTAAATCACATTCATATAAAACAACTTAAGTTTAAACTGGTACTTACGCTCTATTTTTTATTATACATAAAATAACATTTAACACAACAAAAAACTATAAAACATATCTACCTAACAACACTACCTGGAGCAATTACTTTGTCAGGGCAAAGAACAGCCAATTGCTCGCCATCAGCAGCAGCTAAAAGCATCCCCTGGCTTTCCACACCTCTTAGAACTACTGGCTCAAGATTATCTACAACCACAACCTGCT